>NZ_JBVJCD010000007.1:37285-167737 GCF_055588985.1 Streptomyces sp. NPDC041970 | reverse complement strand
CCCCCCCCCCCCCCCCCCCCCCCCCCCCCCCCCCCCCCCCCCCCCCCCCCCCCCCCCCCCCCCCCCCCCCCCCCCCCCCCCCCCCCCGCGACCGGACGGGCGCGGTCCGCTCAGGCGTCCGCGGCCGGGGCGCGCCCGGTACGGGCCCGGCGGCGCAGGGCGGCGGCGCCGCACAGGGCGAGGGCGAGCAGCGCCCCGGTCCCGGCGACCGCGGAGACGGTGGTCAGCGCGGTGTCCGGCGGGCCGGCCGCCCCGGCGAGCGCGGGGCCGCGGGCGGCTTCGGGGGCGTGGCCGGCCGCGGGGCCCTCACCGGCTCGGGGAGCCCGGCCTGCTGGCGCCTGAGCCGTTGGAGCCTGGCCGGCTTCCGGGGCCTGGCCCGCTGGGGCCCGGCCGGCTCCGGGGGTCTGGGGGCCGTAGCCGCCCGCCATGCCCGAGCGGGCGTACGCGGAGCCGGGCAGCTTGTCGCCGTACGCCTGGCGGACCCGCGCCCGGTAGGCGGTGAGCGTGGTGCCGCGCGGGCCCACGGCCGCCTCGGCGTCCTCGTCCAGCGGGAGGACGCGGGAGGCGTCGTGGACGTACCAGGCGTCGATCTGCGGTTCGCGGAAGACGGTGCCGCCGGGCAGCGCGCGCTCGCCTCGGGCGGTGTAGCGGGCCTCGTCGTCGCCGGTGGCGATGTTCACCACCTGCCACCGGCCGCTCCCGTCCGGCCGGGGGACCGTCCACAGGGAGGCCCGGCGGCCGTCGGAGGAGACGGCGGTGGCGGCGAGGAGGTCCAGGGTGCTGGGGGCGGCCCCCGGCTTTCCGGCGACGAACGCGGCGGAGAGCGTGCGGACGGGGACGGCCCTCCCCTCGATGCGGGGCGCGGCGGCCTCGCGGGCCGCCGTGCCCTCCCGTGCGAAGAACCGGGCCACGGTGTCCAGGGTGGCGGGTGCGGCGGCGGCCTCGTGGGCGGCCGTCAGAGCGGCGGCGGTGAGTCGCGGTTCCGGGCCCTCGTCGGCGTGGGCGGGAGCGGCGGCGAGGAGGGCGGCTGCGGCGAGGGCGGCCGCGACGGCCGCGCTCCGGGCGGCGGGGCTCAGGAGGGTGGTGCGCCGGGTGGTGGATTCCATGTCCTCACGCCCCTATCCGGTAGAGCGAGTGGGTCCAGGAGAACTGGCCGTTGTCGACGTACCAGGCGTGCGAGGCCCAGTTGTAGCGGTTGCTGGAGGGCCAGGGGTCGCCCCAGTAGACCCAGCTCCCGTCGTCGTCGTAGCCGTGGACGACGTGCATGTGGCCACCGCCGGAGGACCACTGGATGCGGGTCTCGACAGGGCGCCGGGCCGCGATCTCCGCCTGGACGGCCAGGTAGCGCAGCCAGCCGGTGACGTACGAGCCGGGCCGCACCCCGGCCCAGGACAGGCCGGTCTGGACGTTGCCGAGGGTCGCCTGCGAGTTGGGGCACTCGGAGCCCTGGGCGCGGTTGAAGGCGGCGTTGCAGAACTGGTTCTGGGTGCTGCCCCGGCCGAACCAGGCGGCGATGGTGTCGCCGGCGGCCGCCCAGCACCAGTTGGTCTTCTGCTGCGCCTGCATGGTGATGTCGAGCCGCTGGGCGGCGGCGGCGCCCGCCGGGGGCCGGGCCGCGGTGGCCGTGCCCGCGGGGACGGCCAGCAGGACGGCGGCGAGGAGGGCGGTGAGGGGGAGCCTTCGGGGCCTGACTCTTCGGTTGCGCATGGCGTTCCTCCCTGGCGGGGGTGGGATCGGAGGAGCGCGTCCGGACGCTGATGAGGAGCATCCGACGTTGTCCGGGGCACGTCAACACGCTTCAATGCTGAGTGACATCACGGTGTGAACGGCACGGCGCCGGCGTGAACGGCCCCACCCCGGTCACCTGCTCCCCCGCCTCCCCCACGGGGCGGTGCCGCCACTCCCCACGTGAACGTTCACCGGAGGACCGCCATGCGGCAGACCGACACCGAACTGGCGCGGGTGCTGCGGACCGGCCCGTTCCACCTGGCGCTGCGGACCGCTCTGGCGGTGCGCGGGCTGCCGCTCCAGCGGGTGCAGAGCCATCTGGCGCACCGGGGCGTCAAGCTGGGGGTGACCAGCCTCAGTTACTGGCAGCAGGGCGTGCGCCGCCCCCGGCGCGCCGAGTCGCTGCGGGCGGTGAGCGCCCTGGAGGAGGTGCTCGCCCTGCCGGACGACTCGCTGCTGCGGCTGCTGCGGTACGACGACGTCTCCGCGGACGCGGACCGTCCGGCGGGGCGCTCGTACCGCTCACTGTTGGAGGCGTCGGGTTCGGTGGAACGGCTGCTGGCGGCGATGGAGTCGCCGGTCGACGGCGGCCTGCACACGGTGGGGCATCAGGAACGGGTGCTGATCGGGCCGCGCCGCGAGCTGGCGGGCCGCACCTCGCTCCACGCGGTGCGCGCGCACCGGGACGGGGTGGACCGCTATCTCGCGGTCCACCGGGGCGACGCGGGCTGCGACCCGGCGCGGATCGAGGTGCGGGCCCTGGAGAACTGCCGGACCGGCCGGGTCCGCTGGGACCGGGACGCGGCGGTGCTGGTGGCGGAGCTGCTGTTCGACACCCGGCTGCGGTCCGGCGAGACGTACCTCTTCGGTTACGGCTTCGAGGACGGCACGGGCGGCCCGAGCGGCGAGTACGTACGCGGCTTCACCTTCGGGGGCGGCCAGTACGTGCTCCAGGTCGGCTTCGCCGAGGAGGCGCTGCCGGTGCGGTGCCGCCGGTTCGCGCAGGCTTCGGCGGGCGCGGCGCGCGGTGCTCGCGGGGACCTCACGCTGACCGGCCGGCACCGGACCGTGCACCTGGTGGAGGAGGCGGTGCGGCCGGGGCTGATCGGCATCGACTGGGACTGGGAGTGACGCCGGGCCGGGCGGTGCGGGGCCGCCGGGCCCCGGCGTCGGGGAAAGCGGGGCTTTGGGCGTCGGGGCGGCGGGCGGCGCGGGCGTCGGGGCGGCGCGGGCGTCTGCGGGGAGGCTCGGCGTCGGGGCCGGGTGGGGCTGGGGCCTCGGCGGGGAGACTCAGGGCGTCGGGGCGGCGGGCGGCGCGGGCGTCAGGGCGGCGGAACGGCTCAGGCGGCGGGGCCGGCGACGAGCTTTCCGCCTTCGGCGGTGACCGGGACGGCGGGCAGCGGCACGGTGGCCGGGCCCTGCACCGGCTCGCCGGTGGCCACGTCGAAGCGGCTGCCGTGGCACGGGCAGTGGCCCTCGTTGTCCTCGATCTTGCTCAGGACGCAGCCGCCGTGGGTGCACTGGGCGCTGAAGGCCCGGTACTCGCCCTTGGCCGGACAGGCGACGAGGAGGCGCTGCTCGCGGTAGAGCTTGGCGCCGCCGACGGGCACGTCCGCCGCGGCTCCGAGGTCGACGGGCGCGGTGGGGACGGGATTCTTGGCGTGGCCGAGCTTGGACTCGGTGGAGCAGGCGGCCGCCCCGAGCCCGGCCGCGCCGACGAGCGCGGCGCCCTTCAGCACGGTACGGCGGGCGGCGGGCAGACCGGACATGCTGACTCCACGGGGCGTTGGCGGGGGTGGAACGAGGTCGCCGGGGAAGCCGGGGACAACCTGCGCGCCGGTGACAGAACCGACGATACCGGCGGGGAACGGAAGCCTTGCGGCCGGGCCCGGCCCGTACAGGCAGGGGCCGGGCCCGGCACCCTGCCTTTGCGCCCGTACGCCCCCGTCCCGCGCTCCGGGCCCCGGCGGGCCGTGCGCGCGGGGAGGCGGGGGTGCCGTGCCGCACGTAGCCGCCGGCCTCCATCGGCGGGCCGTGAGCGCGGGGAGGCGGGGCCAGGACTCGGGTCGCAGGCACCGCGGCTTGGATCGCAGGTGCCGGAACACGGGGGCCGGGGCGCGGACCACAGGCTCGGGGGCCAGGGCCCGGATCGCAGGTGCCGGGGCGCGGACCGCAGGCGCGGAGGCCGGGGCGGGAGGCTCGGGCCGCCCTCTCTCCGGCAGGTGTCGCGGGAGAGAGGGCGGCCCGGCCCGGTGGTCAGGACTTGCGGGCGCGGGTGGTCTTCTTCGCGGCCGCCTTGGCACCGGTCTTCGCGGCGGTGGCCTTCTTGGCCGTGGCCGCCGCGCCCTTCGCCGCCGTCTTCCTGGCGGGGGCGGCCTTGCGGGAGGCCGTCTTGCGGGCGCCCCGTCCCGAGGGCACCGCCGCCTCGCTGATCCGGTCCGCGTCCAGGATGGTCTGGAGGAACTTCCCGGTGTGGCTGGCCGGAACCGAGGCGACCTGCTCAGGGGTCCCCTCGGCGACGACCAGTCCGCCGCCGTTGCCCCCTTCGGGACCCATGTCGATGACCCAGTCCGCGGTCTTGATGACGTCGAGGTTGTGCTCGATGACCACCACCGTGTTGCCCTTGTCGACCAGGCCGGAGAGCACGGTGATCAGCTTGCTGATGTCCTCGAAGTGCAGACCCGTGGTCGGCTCGTCCAGGACGTAGACCGTCCGGCCGGTGGAGCGCTTCTGCAGCTCGCTGGCGAGCTTGACGCGCTGCGCCTCGCCGCCGGAGAGGGTCGGCGCGGACTGCCCGAGCCGCACGTACCCCAGGCCCACCTCGTTGAGCGTGCGCAGGTGACGGGCGATCGTCGGGACGGCCTCGAAGAACTCCAGGCCCTCCTCGATGGGCATGTCCAGCACCTCGGCGATGGACTTGCCCTTGTAGTGGACCTCCAGGGTCTCCCGGTTGTAGCGCGCTCCGTGGCAGACCTCGCACGGGACGTACACGTCGGGCAGGAAGTTCATCTCGATCTTGATCGTGCCGTCGCCGGAGCAGTTCTCGCAGCGGCCGCCCTTGACGTTGAAGGAGAAGCGGCCCGGCAGATAGCCGCGCACCTTCGCCTCCATCGTCTCGGCGAACAGCCTGCGGACGTGGTCGAAGACTCCGGTGTACGTCGCGGGGTTCGACCGGGGCGTGCGGCCGATCGGCGACTGGTCGACGTGCACCACCTTGTCGACGAGGTCGTCCCCGTCGACCCGCGTGTGGCGGCCGGGAACCGACTTGGCGCCGTTCAGCTCGCGGGCCAGGTGGGTGTACAGGATGTCGTTGACCAGCGTGGACTTGCCGGACCCCGAGACGCCGGTGACGGCGGTGAGGACGCCGAGCGGGAAGGAGACGTCGACGTCCTGGAGGTTGTTCTCGCGGGCGCCGTGCACGGTGAGGCTGCGGGCGGGGTCGATCGGCCGCCGGGCGTCCGGGGTGGGGATCGCCCGCCTGCCGGACAGGTACTGGCCGGTGATCGACTCCTCGTTGTCCAGCAGCTCCTTGAGCGAACCGGAGTGCACGACCTCGCCGCCGTGCTCGCCCGCGCCGGGGCCGATGTCGACGACCCAGTCGGCGACCTTGATGGTGTCCTCGTCGTGCTCGACGACGATGAGCGTGTTGCCCATGTCGCGCAGACGCACCAGGGTCTCGATGAGACGGTGGTTGTCACGCTGGTGGAGGCCGATGGACGGCTCGTCCAGGACGTACAGCACGCCGACCAGGCCGGAGCCGATCTGCGTCGCCAGCCGGATGCGCTGGGCCTCGCCGCCGGACAGGGTGCCGGCCGCACGGTTCAGCGAGAGGTAGTCCAGGCCGACGTCGACGAGGAACTTCAGCCGCTCGTTGACCTCCTTGAGGACCCGCTCGGCGATCTTCTTGTCGCGGGCGTTCAGCGTGAGGCGGCCCAGGAACTCGGCGCACTCGCTGATCGACATGGCGGCCACCTCGGCGATGGACTTCTCCATCACCGTCACCGCGAGCACGATCGGCTTGAGCCGGGTGCCCTCGCAGGTCGGGCACGGGACCTCGCGCATGTAGCCCTCGAAGCGCTCCCGGCTGGAATCGCTCTCGGCCTCCGTGTGGCGCCGCTTGACGAACTGGACCGCGCCCTCGAAGGAGGGGGTGGTGTAGGCGCGCTCGCGCCCGTACCGGTTGCGGTAGCGGACCTCGGTCTGGATCTTGTGGCCGTACAGCAGGGCCTTCTTGGCCCGCTGCGGCAGCCCGGCCCAGGGGATGTCCGTACGGAAGCCGAGGGCTTCGGAGAGCGCGCCGATCAGGCGGCCGAAGTACTCCTTGGTGTGGCCGTGCGACCAGGGGTGGATCGCTCCCTCGTCGAGGGACTTCTCCTCGTCCGGGACGAGCAGCTCGGGGTCGACCTCCATGCGCGTCCCGATGCCCGTGCACTCGGGGCACGCGCCGAAGGGCGAGTTGAAGGAGAAGGAGCGCGGCTCCAACTCCTCGAAGGAGAGGTCGTCGTACGGGCAGTAGAGGTGCTCGGAGAACATCCGCTCGCGCTCGGGGTCGTCCTCGGGGAGGTCGACGAAGTCGAGCACGACCATGCCGCCGGAGAGGCCGAGCGCGGTCTCGACCGAGTCGGTCAGCCGGCGCTTGGCGCTGTCCTTGACGGTGAGGCGGTCGACGACCACCTCGATGGTGTGCTTCTCCTGCTTCTTGAGCGTGGGCGGCTCGGAGAGCTGGATCGTGGCGCCGTCGACGCGGGCGCGGCTGTAGCCCTTGGTCTGGAGGTCGGCGAAGAGGTCGACGAACTCGCCCTTGCGCTCGCGCACCAGCGGGGAGAGGACCTGGAAGCGGCTGCCCTCGGGCAGGGCGAGGACCCTGTCGACGATGGCCTGCGGCGACTGGCGGGAGATGGGGCGCCCGCACTCGGGGCAGTGCGGCTTGCCGATCCGGGCGAAGAGCAGCCGGAGGTAGTCGTAGACCTCGGTGATGGTGCCGACCGTCGAGCGCGGGTTGCGCGAGGTCGACTTCTGGTCGATGGAGACCGCCGGGGACAGCCCCTCGATGAAGTCGACGTCCGGCTTGTCCATCTGGCCGAGGAACTGCCGGGCGTACGAGGAGAGCGACTCCACGTAGCGTCGCTGCCCCTCGGCGAAGATCGTGTCGAACGCGAGGGACGACTTGCCCGACCCGGAGAGCCCGGTGAAGACGATGAGGGAGTCGCGGGGCAGGTCGAGCGAGACGTTCTTCAGGTTGTGCTCACGCGCGCCACGGACGATGAGACGGTCGGCCACGCCGGTCCGCACCTTTCTGGAGAGAGACGGGGGAACTGAGCCCCCGTCCCAGGGTATGGGGGGCGCCACAGCGGTGGAGAAGGCTTTCGACTCCGAGCGTATAGCACGCACATTCGATTTGCGGCCGCCCCAAGACTCCTTCACCCGAACGGGTGGCGAAGCTAGGCTCGGCCGCATGATGGATCACGCGCACGACCTGGGAGCTGTACGCGCGGCGACCGAGCGACTGCTCGGCGCGGCCGCCGGACTGGACGACGCCGGGGTCGCCCAGCCGTCACGACTGCCCGGATGGAGCCGGGGCCATGTTCTGACCCACCTCTCACGTAACGCCGACGCGATCGGAAATGTTCTCCGGGGGCTCCCGATGTACGCGAGCAGCGAAACGCGGGACGCCGACATCGCCCGGGGCGCCCCGCGTCCGGCGGCCGAGCAGGTGGCCGACCTGCGGGAGAGCGCGGACCGGCTCCTCGCCGCGGCGGCGGAGCCGGCCGACTGGTCCCGTACGGTCACACTGCGCAACGGGGTGACGGACTCCTGCTCCCGCCTTCCCTTCCGCCGCTGGGTCGAGGTGGAGCTGCACCACGTCGATCTCGACGTGGGCTACGAGCTGGAGGACCTGCCCGGCGCGTTCGTCCACCGGGAGATCGCCTTCCTCGCCGAGCGCTTCACCGGCAGCGCGGAGGTGCCCGCCACCGTGCTGGCCGACGAGGACGGCTCCACGTGGAGCACGGGCGGCGGCCCGTCGAGCGCCGAGGTGACGGTGCGGGGGCCCGCCGCCGACCTGCTGGGCTGGCTCGCCGGGCGCCGCGACGGCTCCGCCCTGACCGCGTCCGGGGGCCCCCTGCCCGTCCTGCCCCCGCTATAGGCTGGGCCGTATGACGTACAGCGGAGCGGTGAAGGTCGGCGGACCGGCGAGCGTGCACGAACTGACGGACCTGATGATCACCAAGGTCGCCGTCGGCGGGATGGAGAACAACGCGTATCTGCTGCGCTGCCGGGCGACCGGCGAGCAGTTGCTGATCGACGCGGCCGCCGACCCGGAGGCGCTGCTCACGCTGATCGGCGAGGACGGCATCGCCTCGGTGGTCACGACCCATCGGCACGGGGACCACTGGCAGGCGCTGGCCGAGGTCGTCGCGGCCACCGGCGCGCGGACGTACGCCGGCCGGTACGACGCCGAGGCCATCCCGGTCCCGACCGACGTCCTGGTCGAGGACGGCGACACGATCGCCGTGGGCCGGGTCGAGCTGACCGCCCGCCGCCTGGTCGGCCACACCCCCGGCTCCATCGCCCTCGTCTACGACGACCCGCACGGCGCCCCGCACGTGTTCACCGGGGACTGCCTCTTCCCCGGCGGCATCGGGAACACCCGCCAGGACCCCGAGGCGTTCGCGAGCCTCCTGCACGACGTCGAGACGAAGCTGTTCGACCGGCTGCCGGACGAGACCTGGGTCTATCCGGGGCACGGCGACGACACGACGCTCGGCGACGAGCGGCCCCGACTGCCCGAGTGGCGCGCCCGCGGCTGGTAGCCGCCCCCACCCGCCGAGCCCCCGTACGGTCCGCTCTCCGTACGGGGGCTTCTGCTGTACCGGGGGGAGCTCTGCCGCAGGAGGCCGTCGCCCGAGCCGGGGCGCGCTCACGGGGCCGCCGGTCGCGCCCCGCGCACGCCCCGCGCCGACCACGCGCGGCGGCCGGGGCGGACGGCCTTCGCCGTGTCCCGCCCCGGCCGCTGCCGGTGTCTCCTCACGCCGCCCGCGGGCGGCGCACAGGTCAGCCGTTGACGCTCTTGCTCTCCTCGTCGGCGAGACCGGCGGTCTTCGCCGCGCCGCCGGCCTCCGCCTCGGCCGCCGCCTGCTTCTTGTTGGCGATGAGGCTGGTGATCGTGGTGATCACCAGGACGCCGCAGATGACGGAGAGGGAGAACGGGATGGAGATCTCGGGCACGTGCACCCCGGACTCGTGCAGGGCGTGCAGCACCAGCTTGACGCCGATGAAGCCGAGGATCACCGACAGGCCGTAGCTGAGGTGGACCAGCTTCTTCAGCAGGCCGCCGATGAGGAAGTACAACTGGCGCAGGCCCATCAGCGCGAACGCGTTGGCCGTGAAGACGATGTACGGGTCCTGGGTCAGGCCGAAGATCGCCGGGATCGAGTCCAGCGCGAACAGCACGTCCGTCATGCCGATGGCGAGCATGACCACCATCAACGGGGTCATGACGCGCTTGCCGTTGTTCTGGATGAAGAGCTTCGTGCCGTGGTACTTGTCGGCGACGCCGAAGCGGTGCTCGATCGACTTCAGGAGGCGGTTCTCGTCCCACTCCTCCTCGTCCTCGTCCGCCCGAGCCTCCTGGATGAGCTTCCAGGCGGTGTAGATCAGGAACGCGCCGAAGATGTAGAACACCCACGAGAAGTTCGCGATCACGGCGGCGCCGGCGGCGATGAAGATCGCCCGGAGCACCAGGGCGATCAGCACACCGATGAGCAGCACCCGCTGCTGGAGGTGCGAGGGCACCGAGAACTTCGCCATGATCAGGACGAAGACGAAGAGGTTGTCGACGCTCAGCGACTTCTCGGTGATGAATCCGGCGAAGAACTCGCCGGAGGCCTGGGTCTCGCCGAAGACCATGAGGCCGAGTCCGAAGAGGATGGCCAGCGCGATCCAGACGATCGTCCAGATACCGGCTTCCTTGGTCGACACGTCATGGGGCTTGCGCCCGATGAAGAAGTCGACGGCGATCAGGGCGGTCAGACCGAGAATGGTCAACGCCCAAAGGGTCCATGAAACGTCCACTGCGCCTCCGGCAGTTCGCTACGGCTACTGATCAGCGTCGTCGCTGCCGGAGGTCTCTTCCACCCGGGCGCACCTGCGCGCCTGGGCCGGCGCCCCGGGACCGGTGAGGGTCCGTATTGACGGGACGTCGCGTAAGGAGTACTCCCCTCCGTTCCGCGAACAGTACAGGAATCACCAAGAGCAGGTAAAGGGTAGAGTAAAAGACTGGCCAAAAGCCCAGGTCGGAGGGGTCGTTCGGGAGGGCCGTCAGCGACTGGCGGCCCGACGTGCGGCGACGGCCCGAGCGAGCACCTGCTCCAGCACACGGCTGCCCGGCGGGACCGCCGGCGGCTCGTACGTCCACGCGTGGCCGACCCACGGGTCGGCCAGGTGGCTGTCGGCGACCGGGGTGATCCGCAGCAGCGAACGCCAGAGCGGGTCCAGCACCGGCCCGTACGCACGGGCGTCCTCCCGGTCCGCGACCATCAGGAGGTGCACCCCGACCGCGGGGCCCTCGTCGGCGAGGTAGCGGAGCTGGGTGACGGCCCGGTCGTCGAAGCCGTGCGGGAAGTCGTTGACCAGGAGAAGCTGCGCGCCGGTGTCGAGGTCCGGCGGGAGCGAGTCGGCCGCCCCGGCCCGGACCGCCATGTGCACCAGGTCCACCCGCCGGGTGAGGTGGGCGAGGACGGAGGCCACGCCGCCGGGCCCGGCGGCCGGCGGACCGGCCAGGATTCCCGCGTCGACCAGCGGCGCGAGCGGTCCGGCCGCCGCGCCCGCCGCGTCGATGACGTGCACCGCGAACTCACCGGGCGGATGCACCGCCAGCAGCCGGGCCGCGTGGGCGACGGCGGTCTCCACCGCCAGGCGGCGCAGCCCGTCCGCGTCCAACAGGGCGGCGGCCTCGGAGCCGGTGCGTCCGCTGTCCACCCAGATGCCGCGCTCCAGCGGCAGCCGGACCAGCAGCGGGATGCGCAGATCGGTGCGCTCGGGCAGGTGGAGGTCGCCGACGCGCAGGGCCATCGGCATCTCCATCGGGATGCGGTGGGCGTGCCAGACCGGGTTGTCCCACCCGGCGTACGCGGCGGGCAGCGCGGGCTCCACGACGGCCGCCTCGGCGGCCAGTAGATCGAGGTCCCGGTCCAGGACCTCCCGCGCGCGGGCGGTCAGCTCGTCGTGCTTGGCGCGGGCCGCCTCGCGGGCGCGGTCGCCCGCGAGGCCCAGCCGGTTGCGCGGGTCCGCCAGGACCCGGTCCAGCTCCTGGCTCATCCGGGACTCCGCGAAGTCCACGGCGCTCCGGTAGGCCGCGACGGCCCGTGCCAGGTCCTCGAACATGCCCCAGACCTGGTTGTAGAGCCGCTCGTCCATCGACCAGCCGGTGGCGTCCCCGGCGACCGGCCGCACGGCCTGGCCGGGTTGGGCCGGGGGCGCGGCGTGCGAGGGCGGCGAGGGCTCGGCGTGCTGCCGCCGCGGGTGCGCGTAGTCGATGGGCCCGCCGGGGGCCGGGGCTCCGGCGGTGGAGCCCGGTTCGGTGGGCGTCCGGAGCGGGGGCGTCGGTCCCGCGGGGGCGGGCCCGGTCGGCGGCTCGTCGGGCCGCGCGGCCGGGGCTCCGGCCGGCGAAGGCGCGGGCATCACGGGCGCGGGCGTCACGGGCACGGCAGGCGCGGCGGGCGCGGGGCCGTACCCCGCAGGCTCGGCGGTCGCGGGCAGCGTCGGCGCGGGCATCGAAGGCGCCACGGGCGCCACGGGCGCGGGGCCGTTCACGGCGCGCGGTACGCGGCCGTCCCCGGGGGTCCGCGGCGGCGGGGACACGGAGCGGGCGAGGCCGCGGGAGACGGCCTCGTGGATGGACGCGGCCAGGGCGGCGGCCTCGGCCATGCCCTGGTCGGCGAGCATCTCGGCGAGCCCCGCCGCGTACCCCTGTCCGACGGCGCGCACCTTCCAGGCGCCCTGGCGGCGGTAGAGCTCCAGGGCGCTGACCGCGGACTCGGCGTCCAGGCCGGTCAGCGTGAAGGTGGCGATCTCGGCGCCGTCGAGCCCGGTGACCGCGACGAAGGGCGCGGGGACCGCGCCGAACCGTGCCGGGCCGCCGACGCCCGCGGGCAGGGCGAGCAGCACGGTGACCCGGTGGACCTCGGCGGGCAGGGCGTCCAGGTCCACGGCGAGCCGGTGGTCGGCCGCCGCCTGCTGGGAGACCTCGAGTCCGGGGAGCTGCGGCGAGCCGGGGTGGGCGATCCACCCGGCGTCCCGCACGGCGCCCCGTTCGTCGCCGAGGGTGGCGCCGGCCACGACGGGCGTGCCCGCCGACACCCGTATCTCCAGACGGGTCTGGGACAAGGTGTGGTTCTGTCCCCGGACCAGTTCGGCCGTCATTGCCCTGTCCCCCTCGACGATGGCTCCGCGCCCTGCGGACGCGGTGCGGCGTCGTGATGCGTGGTGCGCGTGAGTCGTACGTGGCGCGTCGTGCGCGGTGTGTCGTGCGTGGTGCGTACGTGTCGTACGTGGTGCGGTGCGGTGGTCGTGCGGTGCGTGGTGCAGCTCCCGGCGGCGGGCCTCCGGGAGCTGCTCCGGCCGGTGCGGTTCCCCGCCGCGGGCGGCGGCGTCGGGCCGCTCCCGGCCCCGCCTACAGGTGCGGGAGGATGGACGGCATCAGGTCCTGGAAGGTGCGGCCGTTGGCCGGGTTCCCGAGGGCCGTCATCTTCCATCCGGTCCCCGCGCGGTGCACCTTCGCCATGATCTGGGCGGTGTACTGGCCGCCGCCGTCCAGCGTGTACCGGGCGAGCTCCTGGCCGTTGGCCTCGTCCACGATGCGGCAGAAGGCGTTCTGGACCTCCTGGAAGGTCTGCCCGGTGAAGGAGTTCACCGTGAAGACGATCTGGTCGATGTGGACCGGCACGCGCTGGAGGTCGACGAGGATCGCCTCGTCGTCGCCCCCGGAGCCCGCGCCGCCGACCAGGTTGTCGCCGGTGTGCTTGACCGAGCCGTCGTCGCTGACGAGGTGCCGGAAGAACACGACGTCCACCGGCTGCTTGTCGGCGAAGAGCACCGCCGAGGCGTCCAGGTCGATCTCGCGGGTGCGCGATCCGAACAGGCCGCGGCGCCGGGCCGCCTGCCAGCCGAGCCCCATCCGCACCGCGGTCAGGGTCCCCCCGTCGCTCTTCTGCAGGCTGATGGCCTGACCCTTGGTCATGTTGACCGTCACGCGCTGTCCCCTCTCGGCATTGCCCCGCATCCGTCCGTGTGCGGTTTCCCGCACCCTACGCATGACTCCCCCGGCGGCAGCAGGCTCCGTCCGCCTTTGTGTCGCTCTTGCAACACACCCGCGGACCGGAGTCCGCGCCTTCGACCCGGCGGTGCGGCGGGTCGCCGCGGACCGCCGGGAACGGCGTCAGGCGAAACCCGCCTCCTTCATCTGCCGCAGCTCCTTCTTCAGTTCGCCGACCTCGTCGCGCAGCCGGGCGGCCACCTCGAACTGCAGGTCGGCGGCGGCCGCCCGCATCCGCTCGGTCATCTCCTCGATGATCCCGGCCAGCTCCGTCGCGGGCCGGTCGCTGAGCACGGCGCCGGGCGAGGCGGCCCGGCCCTTCGCGCCGCCCTTGGCCGCCTTGCCGCCGAGGGCGGGCACGGGGGTCTTGGCGTCCTTGCCCTGGCGGTAGCCGGTGCCGAGAAGCTGCTCGGTGTCGACCTCCTCGCGGGCGATGGTGGCGACGATGTCGTTGATCTTCTTGCGCAGCGGCTGCGGGTCGATGCCGCGTTCGGTGTTGTACGCGATCTGCTTCTCGCGGCGGCGGTTCGTCTCGTCGATCGCCTGCGCCATGGCCGGGGTGATCTTGTCGGCGTACATGTGGACCTGCCCGGACACGTTGCGGGCGGCGCGGCCGATGGTCTGGATGAGGGAGGTCCCGGAGCGCAGGAAGCCCTGCTTGTCGGCGTCGAGGATGGCCACCAGGGACACCTCGGGAAGGTCGAGCCCCTCGCGCAGGAGGTTGATGCCGACCAGCACGTCGTACTCCCCGGAGCGCAGCTCGCGCAGCAGCTCGATGCGGCGCAGGGTGTCGACGTCGCTGTGCAGGTAGCGGACCTGGATGCCCAGCTCCAGGAAGTAGTCGGTGAGGTCTTCCGACATCTTCTTGGTGAGGGTGGTGACCAGGACCCGCTCGTCGCGTTCGGTGCGCTTGCGGATCTCGTGCACCAGGTCGTCGATCTGCCCCTCGGTGGGCTTGACCACGATCTCGGGGTCGACGAGGCCGGTGGGGCGGATGATCTGCTCGACGAACCCGTCGCCGCGCGAGAGCTCGTACTTGCCCGGCGTGGCGGAGAGGTACACCGTCTGGTCGATCCGCTCCAGGAACTCCTCCCACTTCAGCGGCCGGTTGTCCATGGCGGACGGCAGCCGGAAACCGTGGTCCACCAGGGTCCGCTTGCGGGAGGCGTCCCCCTCGTACATCGCGCCGATCTGCGGGACCGTGACGTGGGACTCGTCCAGGACCAGCAGGAAGTCGTCCGGGAAGTAGTCGAGGAGGGTGTTGGGGGCGGTGCCGGGGGCGCGGTCGTCGAAGTGCATCGAGTAGTTCTCGACGCCGGAGCAGGTGCCGATCTGGCGGAGCATCTCGATGTCGTAGGTGGTGCGCATACGCAGCCGCTGGGCCTCCAGCAGCTTGCCCTGCTTCTCCAGCTCGGCCAGGCGCTGCTCCAGCTCCCGCTCGATCCCGCCGACTGCCTTCTCCATGCGCTCGGGCCCGGCGACGTAGTGGCTGGCGGGGAAGACGTGCAGCGAGGGGTCCTCGCTGATGACCTCGCCGGTCAGCGGGTGCAGGGTGGACAGCGCCTCGATCTCGTCGCCGAACATCTCGATGCGGACGGCCAGCTCCTCGTAGACCGGGAAGATCTCGATGGTGTCGCCGCGGACCCGGAAGGTGCCTCGGGTGAACGCCAGGTCGTTGCGGGTGTACTGCATCTCGACGAAGCGGCGCAGCAACTGGTCCCGGTCGACCTCCTCCCCGACCTTGAGCTGGACCATGCGGTCCACGTACTCCTGGGGCGTACCGAGGCCGTAGATGCAGGAGACGGAGGCGACCACGACGACGTCGCGCCGGGTGAGCAGCGAGTTCGTCGCGGAGTGGCGCAGCCGCTCGACCTCCTCGTTGATGGAGGAGTCCTTCTCGATGTAGGTGTCCGACTGCGGGACGTACGCCTCGGGCTGGTAGTAGTCGTAGTACGAGACGAAGTACTCCACGGCGTTGTTCGGCAGCAGCTCGCGGAACTCGTTGGCCAACTGGGCGGCGAGCGTCTTGTTGGGCGCCATCACCAGCGTGGGGCGCTGCAGCTTCTCGATCATCCAGGCGGTGGTCGCGGACTTGCCGGTGCCGGTCGCGCCGAGCAGGACGACGTCCTTCTCGCCGGCGCGGATGCGCCGCTCCAGCTCGGCGATGGCCGCCGGCTGGTCGCCGCTGGGCTGGTAGGGACTGACGACCTCGAAGGGCGCCACCGAACGTTCGATCTTGGAAACGGGCCGCATGGAACCACCGTACGGCTCCGCACTGACAACGGCCTCGGATCGCCGGGCTCCGGGACCCCCCGGCGCCCGGCGGCCGCGCGCCCTGGCCCGTCCGGCCCACCCCGTTCGGCTGGTTCCCCGGCCTCCCCGCTCCCCTCCCGGTCGGGCGGGGAAGGGATCAGGGCGGCCGTCCCCGTGCGGGCCGCGCCACGGCGTCCGGACCGAGGACGCCGGTCACCGGCGGTCGGGCGGCGTCGGCGGGTCCCGCCCGGCCCCGGCGCGAGGGTTGCGTTCATGTCATGGCCACCGCCTCCCCGTCCGGCGTTGGCGCGCCGCTGCCAGTCTCGGCCTGTCCGCCACGCCGATGCGAGGAGTCCCCGTGTCCGTACGCACCGCAACCGCCTCCGCCACCGCCGCCGTCGTGCTGGGGGCCGGCGCCCTGCTGCTGCCGGCCGCCGAGACCCGCGCCACCGGGCAGCGGGCGGACCCGATCGTCGTGGCCCACCGAGGGGCCTCCGGCTACGCGCCGGAGAACACCCTCGCCGCCGTCGACGCGGCGGAGGCGCTCGGCGTGGACTGGGTGGAGAACGACGTCCAGCGCACCCGCGACGGCGTGCTCGTCGTCCTGCACGACGAGAGCCTGAAGCGGACCACGGACGTCGAGCAGGTCTTCCCCGACCGGGCGCCGTGGGCGGTCAAGGACTTCACCGCCGCGGAGCTGGCGCGACTCGACGCGGGCAGGTGGTTCGGCACGCGGTTCACCGGTGCGCGGGTGCCGACGCTCGCCCAGTTCCTCCACCGGCTGGAGCGCCACCGGCAGAAGCTGCTCCTGGAGATCAAGAAGCCGCAGCTCTATCCGGGCATCGAGCGGGACGTCCTGCGCGTGCTGGGCGAGGAGGGGTGGCTGGACCGCTCCCACGTCCGCGGGCGGCTGGTCGTCCAGAGCTTCGGCGCCGACAGCGTGAAGAAGGTCCACGCCCTGCGCCCCGACGTCACGACCGGCTTCCTGGGCGCCCCGGCGGTGGCCGACCTGCCCTCGTACGCGGCGTTCACCGACCAGATCAACCCCTCGTACGCGACGATCGGCGCCGACTACGTGGCGGCCGTGCAACGGCTCAAGGGCGCGCACGGCAAGCCCCTGCGGGTCAACACGTGGACGGTCGACGACGCCGCGAAGGCCGCGCAGGCCCGTGCGTACGGGGTCGACGGCATCATCACCAACTACCCCGACGTGGTGCGCGACGCGACGAGCTGAACGGGCGCGCCCGTCCGCGACCCGGAGGGGGCGGTGGGCGGCCCGGCGCTGTCAGTGGCGGGTCGTACGGTGGGCGGCATGGACGACGTGGACGTGGACGGTGCGGACGGCGACGGGCGGCCGGGGAGGCCGACCGTGGAGTGGTGCGTCGTGCCCAGCGCCATCGGGCCGCTGCTGCTCGCCGCGACCTCCGCCGGGCTGGTGACCGTGGCCTTCCACGCCCGGCCCGCCGTGCGGGACGCGACGCTCGCCGGGCTGCGGGCCCGGCTCGGCGCGGAGCCGGTCGAGGCGCCCGGCTCCGCCCGGCTGACCGGGCCGTGCGCGAGCTGACGGCGTATTTCGCGGGCGGGCGACGGGCGTTCACCGCGCCTCTGGACTGGTCGTTGACGTCGGGGTTCCAGCGCGAGGTGCTGCGCGAGCTGGCGTCCGGGGTGCCGTACGGCACGGTCGTCGGTTACGGGGAGCTGGCGGCGCGGACGGGACGGCCGGACGGGGCCCAGGCGGTGGGGGCCGCCATGGGCGCCAACCCGCTGCCGGTGGTGGTGCCCTGCCATCGGGTGGTCGAGAGCCGTGGCGGGCTCGGCGGGTTCGGGGGCGGCCTGGAGACCAAGCGGCGGTTGCTGGCGCTGGAGGGGGTGCTGCCGCAGCCGCTGTTCTAGGCGGAGCCGCGGCTCGCACCGGGCGGCCGCCGCGCGGGGCGGGCGTGCGGGCGGGTGCCCGGTGCGCCGGCCGAGGCGGTACACGGTGTCCCGATGCGGGCAGGCGTACGTTCGCCGGTTCGGACGGGTGCGCCGACCGCCGACGCGGGCGCGCGCCGGCGGCCGTCCGCAGGACGGGCCCGCCCCCACTACCACCCGCGGCGACATCGCTCGGCCGGTGTCCCGGACGGGCGCGCCTTCCCCGGCCCGAGGCGGCGGGCGGTTCACCCGTCCGGGTGCATCGCGGGGCGTCTCCGGTGGCACACTGCGCCGGTGACTCCTTCTCCTGCGCCGCCCCCGGTCACGGCCGACGGGCTGCCCGCCCTCCAGCGCCGCACGTCCGCCGTGCTCATCGTCAGCCAGATACTCGGCGGCCTCGGCGTGGCCGTCGGCATCGCCCTCGCGCCGATGCTGGCCGTCGAGGTCAGCGGCTCCGAGGCGCTCTCCGGGCTGGCGCCGACCGCGTCCGTCGCCGGCACGGCGCTGCTGTCGCTGCCGCTGGCGGCGCTGATGGCCTCCCGCGGCCGCCGTCCGGGCCTGGTGCTCGCCTATCTGATCGGCGCGCTGGGCGGGGGGCTGGTGGTGCTCGCCACGGTACTGCCCAGCTTCCCGCTGCTGCTGGTCGGGATGGCCGCGTTCGGCGCGGGGTCCTCGGCCGGTCTCCAGGCCCGGTTCGCGGCGGCCGACCTCGTGGGGCCCGAGCGCCGGGGCCGGGCGATCTCCACCGTCGTCTGGGCCACCACGATCGGCTCGGTGCTCGGCCCCAACATCGCGGCCCCGGCGGGCCGGTCGTTCCGCGGCACGCCGGTCCCGGAGGCGGCGGGGCCCTTCCTCTGCTCGGCGGTCGTCTTCCTGCTCGCGGCGACGGTCGTGGCCCTCGCGCTGCGCCCGGACCCGCTGCTCACGGCCCGCGCCCTGGTCCCCGAGGAGTCCTCCGCACCGGGGAAGCGGTCGCTGCGCGCCGGGGTCGCGGCCGTCCGGGAGTCGCCGATGGCGCGACTGGCCCTGGTCACGGTCGCCGTGTCGCACACCGCCATGGTGTCGATCATGGTCATGACCCCGGTGGACCTGAGCCGCCACGGCGCCGGCCTCCAGTTGATCGGGCTCGTCATCAGCGGTCACATCGCGGGCATGTACGCGTTCTCGCCGGTGATGGGCAAGCTGGCGGACCGGTTCGGCCGGCTCACCGTGATCGGGCTGGCGGTCGGGCTGCTGAGCTGCGCCGCGCTGCTCGCGGGCACCGCGGGCCCTCGGCACGGACAGACCGCCGCGGGCCTGTTCGTGCTCGGTCTGGGCTGGTCGGCGGGCATGATCGCCGGTTCCGCACTGCTCACCGACGCGGTCCCGCAGGCCGCGCGTGCGGCCGTGCAGGGGCTGTCGGACCTGACCATGAACACCGCAGCGGGCGTCGGCGGAGCGGCCGCCGGGGTGATCGTCGCCCAGTGGGGGTACGGCCCGCTGAACGCCCTCGGCGCCGCGCTGCTGCTCCCGGTCGCCGCGCTGGCGCTGCGCCGGAGCCTGCGCACGGAAGTCGCCCCCGGCTGACCGGTCCCGGCCGAGCGGGGACCGGGGCGGCCGCGCTCGGCCGTCGGCGCGATACGGCGGGCGCCCGTACGGCCGCCCGCCCGCGGACGCCCCGCCGTCACCCCGCGCCGGGCCCGTCCGCCTGCGGCAGCCCCGACCAGGCGGGGTGCGCCGGGTCGTCCGCCCGGACGACCACGTCCGCCCGCTCGGCGGGCGCCACTTCGTCCTCGTACCGGGCGAACGCGGGCAGCGTCCAGCGCTCCGACTCCTCCGTACGCCGCCGCAACGCCCCCGGCGACAGCCGCAGATGGACGCTGAGCGCGAACGGGAACCAGTGCCCCAGCAGCAGCGGCCCGTGCACGATGACGAGCCCGCCCTCCGGCACGGGGTGGTACGGGGCGCGGGTCGCCCGGTCGGTCGCGGGGTCCCACAGGTCGGGCAGCACCCGGCCCGTGCCGCCCGCCTCCAGCGGCCCGAACACCTCGCGCCACAGCGCCCCGGTGTCGAACCAGCTCTCGGCGTACGCCTCCGGGTCCCGCTTCCCGTACTCGAACCGCAGGCTCGCCGGGCGCAGGAAGCCCTCGGTGGGCACCACCAGCACCGCCCGGCCGCGCAGCCTCAGCTCCTGGGCCACGCGCTCGGCCAGTTCGCCGGTGCGGGCGGCCGGAGCGCCGTCGACGCCGAGGGCGATCCGGGCTCCGCCGCCGGGGGCGGGCAGCCCGTCGCCGTACCGGGCCAACTCGCCGGCCAGCCGTTCCCAGGTGATCGCTTCGAGTCGCACGCCCCCCATCATCCCCGACACGCGGCGGCTCCCACCGCCTCAGCCGCCGCGGAGTTCGGCGGCGAGCGGGCCCTCGCCGACCACCTCGACCCGGCCGTCCCGCACCGCGTCCGCGAGCGCCACCGTGCCCCGCGCCAGTTCCAGGCACAGCTCGCCGTCCAGGACGAGGCGGGCGTCGGGGTTCGGGGCGGGGCCGAACCCGTAGACCTCGCCGGGCAGTTCGCCGGCGGGCGAGGCGCCGGCGGTCGCGGCCCGTGCCGCCGCCGGGCCGGTGCGGACGTGGAACGCGCCCGCGTCGAGCTCGACGTCGAGAACGCCCTCCTCCGTGAGCGCGGCGAGCGCCCGCAGCAGCGGCAGGGCGAACCAGTGGGCCCGCACCGCGTCGGTGGGGCGGCGCTCGGCGAGGGCGGGGGCGCCCCACGCGGCGAGGGCGGTCAGCACGGGCAGCAGGCCGTGTCCGCGTTCGGTCAGCTCGTACACGGACGCCGCCGCCGGGGGCGGCAGCCTGCGGCGTACGGCCAGACCGGTCTGCTCCATGTCCTTGAGCCGGGAGGCCAGCACGTCGGTGCTGACGCCGGGCAGGTCGGCGTGCAGGTCCGTGTACCGGCGCGGCCCGCCGAGCAGTTCGCGGACGATCAGCAGCGTCCACCGGTCGCCGACGGAGTCGAGGGCGCGGGCGGTGGCGCAGAACTGGTCGTAGCTCCGGCGGCGGGCTGGGCGTGCTGCTGACTGCTGACGTGGCATGGGACGCAGTCTAGACATGTCGTTGGACTTTCCAAGTGCCAGCTTGGTAAAACCAAGTATCGCACTTCGGCTCGGGAGGCACCGCATGGAGTTCCGCCAGTCCAGCAAGCTCAACGAGGTCTGTTACGAGATCCGGGGCCCGGTCATCGAGCACGCCAACGCCCTGGAGGAGGCGGGCCACAGCGTGCTCCGGCTCAACACCGGCAATCCGGCGCTCTTCGGTTTCGAGGCCCCGGAGGAGATCGTCCAGGACATGATCCGGATGCTGCCGCAGGCGCACGGCTACACCGATTCGCGCGGCGTCCTCTCGGCCCGCAGGGCGGTGGCCCAGCGCTACCAGGCCATGGGGCTGGCGGAGGTGGGCGTGGACGACGTCTTCCTCGGCAACGGCGTGTCCGAGCTGATCTCCATGGCCGTGCAGGCCCTGCTGGAGGACGGCGACGAGGTGCTGATCCCCGCCCCGGACTTCCCGCTGTGGACGGCGGTGACCACCCTCGCGGGCGGCCGGGCCGTGCACTACCTCTGCGACGAGGCCGCCGACTGGAACCCGGACGTCGCCGACATGGCGTCGAAGATCACCGACCGGACCAAGGCCGTCGTGATCATCAACCCCAACAACCCCACCGGCGCGGTCTACCCGCGCGAGGTCCTCGAAGCCATCCTCGACCTGGCCCGCAGGCACGGGCTGATGGTGTTCGCCGACGAGATCTACGACCAGATCCTCTACGACGGGGCCGAGCACCACAGCGCGGCCGTCCTCGCGCCGGATCTGGTCTGCCTGACCTTCAGCGGGCTGTCCAAGACGTACCGGGTGGCCGGGTTCCGGTCCGGCTGGATGGTGGTGTCCGGCCCGCGGCAGCACGCGCGCAGCTATCTGGAGGGGCTGACCATGCTGGCCTCGATGCGGCTGTGCCCCAACGCCCCGGCCCAGTACGCCATCCAGGCCGCGCTCGGCGGGCGGCAGAGCATCCGGGAGCTGGTCGCGCCGGGCGGTCGGCTGCACGAGCAGCGCGACCGGGCCTGGGAGCGGCTGAACGAGATCCCCGGAGTCTCGTGCGTGAAGCCGAAGGGCGCGCTGTACGCGTTCCCGCGCATCGACCCGAAGGCGCACCCCATCGTCGACGACGAGAAGTTCGTCCTGGACCTGCTCCTGCGGGAGAAGATCCAGGTGGTGCAGGGCACCGGCTTCAGTTGGCCGCGCCCCGACCACTTCCGCATCCTGACCCTTCCGTACGCCGACGACCTGGACGCGGCGATCAGCCGCATCGGACGCTTCCTGAGCGGCTACCGGCAGTGAGCCGGGCCCGCCCCGCGGCCGAGGCTCCTCACCGGACGTACGGAGGGTCGGAGAGGGAGTCCGCCGGGGCGGAGTCACCGGCCAGCAGGGCTTCCAGGACGGCCACCGGGTCGGGGTCCGGGGCGGCGCGCGGCCACCAGTCGTCGGCGCCGGGGTCGGATTCGTAGCCGTACCAGCGGCCGTCGTGGCCGAAGCGGAGCTGGAGCGCGTCGGCCGGGTGCGTGAGGCGGTTGCGCCACGGCGTGAAGCGGGGGAACGCGGCGGCGGCCAGCGCGGGCCGGGCCCGGTCGAAGGGGCCGGCCGGGGGGTCCCAGGGCGTCTCCAGCACCGCGAGGCCCTCTGCTCCGCCCTGGCGCCAGGCGGCGACGGCGCGGGCGAGGTCGGTGGTGGTGCGGCCGGTGGCGTGGGCCAGCTCCCGGTAGAGCGCGCGGGTGGTGGCGGTGAGCCCGGCGGTCGGGTGGGAGGCGGCGAGCCGGACCGCGTCCTGCCAGACGGAGAGCCCGGCCAGCGGGTCGCGCCCGGTGGCCAGGAGCGCGTGGGCGCGGGCGGCCGCCTCGGCGGCGAGGTGGTCCAGGCCGAGCGGGTCGCGGGCGCCGGGCAGCTCCGGGTACGACGGCGGCCGTCCGGGGTGGGGCGGGACGGGGAGCGGCGGCGGCAGCGGGGGCCGGAAGCGGCCGGCGTAGGCCTCCCCCGCGGCGACGGAGGGGGCCGCGGGAGCGGCGGGGCGCTCGCGCGCGGAGTGCTCGGCGTTGCGCCGTTCCAGCTCGTCGAGCAGTTCGCGCTCGCCCCGGCCCCGCATGAGCAGCAGGACGAACGGGTCGCTGTCGAGCAGGCGGGCGGCCTGGTAGCAGAGGGCGGCGACGTGCTTGCAGGGTCTGCCGTGGTCCGGGCAGGAGCAGACCGGGTCGAGATCGCCGGCGGCGGGCAGCAGCCGGACGCCGGCGTCCTCCGCGGTGGCGGCCAGCGCGTGCGGCATCTCCTTGGCGAGCAGCGCGGAGAGGTGGCCGGGCCGGGCGGCGACGGCGTCGAGCAGGGCGTCCCAGTCGGCGTCGGTGAACGTGCGCAGGCGCAGCTCGGAGCGGTAGGGGCGGGCGCGGCTGCCGTGGACGTAGGCGACCGCCTTGCCGGGGGTGACGGTGACCGCGGCGACATGGCCGCCGTCCGCGTACGCGCGGCCCCGGTCGAGCCGCGCCCGGTCCATCGACAGCGACTCCAGGGCCTCCATCCAGGCGCGGCCCCACCAACTGTCGGCGAAGGGCTCCCCCTCGGCGCAGGCGCGGGCGGGCACCGCGTCGAAGGTGCGCCGCAGGTCGTCGGGGCCGGGGCGCGGGCGCGGGGCCGAACGGGACGCCGTACGCGGGCTCACGCGGGCCTCCGCAGCGATACGAGGTCGGCGAGGTCGCGGTCGCTCAGCTCGGTCAGGGCGGCCTCCCCGCCGCCGCCCAGCACCGCGTCCGCCAGGGCCCGCTTGGACTCCAGCAGCTCGGCGATCCGGTCCTCCACCGTGCCCTCCGCGACGATCCGGTGGACCTGCACGGGCTGGGTCTGGCCGATCCGGTAGGCCCGGTCGGTGGCCTGCTCCTCCACGGCCGGGTTCCACCAGCGGTCGTAGTGGATGACGTGGGCGGCACGGGTCAGGTTCAGCCCGGTGCCGGCCGCCTTGAGGGAGAGGAGGAAGACGGGGACCTCGGCGGACTGGAAGCGGTCGACCATCCGCTCCCGCTCGGGCACCGGCGTGCCGCCGTACAGGAGTTGGGAGGGGATGCCGCGGGAGGCGAGATGGGCGGAGAGGAGTCTCGCCATCGTCACGTACTGGGTGAAGACCAGGACCGAGCCGTCCTCCGCGAGGATCGTGGCCAGGAGCTCGTCCAGCAGGTCGAGCTTGCCGGAGCGGCCCGCGAGGCGGGTGGGCTCCTCCTTCAGATACTGGGCGGGGTGGTTGCAGATCTGCTTGAGCGACGACAGCAGCTTCATGATCAGCCCCCGGCGCGCGATCCCCTCCGCCGCCTCGATCCGCGCCATCGTCTCGCGGACGGCCGCCTCGTACAGCGTGGCCTGTTCGCGGGTGAGGGAGACGGGGTGGTCGCTCTCCGTCTTGGGCGGCAGCTCGGGGGCGATGCCGGGGTCGGACTTCCGGCGGCGCAGGAGGAAGGGGCGCACCAGCCGGGCCAGCCGCTGAGCGGCCTCGTCGTTCCCGAGGCCGGCGGCCGTGCCGGTGTTCTCCACGATCCGGGCGTGCCGGGCCCGGAACGCCTTGAGCGGGCCGAGGAGTCCGGGCGTGGTCCAGTCGAGCAGGGCCCACAGCTCGGAGAGGTTGTTCTCGACGGGGGTGCCGGTGAGGGCGACGCGGGCCGGTGAGGGGATCGTGCGCAGCGCCTTGGCCGTGGAGGAGTGCGGGTTCTTGACGTGCTGCGCCTCGTCGGCGACGACCAGGCCCCAGCTCTGCTCGGCGAGCTGGGCGGCGCTGGAGCGCATCGTGCCGTACGTGGTGAGGACGAAGCCGCCGTCGGGGTCGCCCAGGGTGCGGTCCGTGCCGTGGAAGCGGCGCACCGGGACGCCGGGGGCGAAGCGGTTGATCTCTCGGTGCCAGTTGCCGAGGAGGGAGGCGGGGCAGACCACCAGGGTGGGCGCGGGGTGGGCGCGGCGCAGGTGGAGGGCGATGAGGGTGATCGTCTTGCCGAGGCCCATGTCGTCGGCGAGGCAGCCGCCCAGTCCGAGCGAGGTCATCCGGTCCAGCCAGGCGAGGCCGCGCAGTTGGTAGTCGCGCAGGGTCGCGTCCAGGCCGGGCGGCGGCTCGATCGCCGTGTCGTCGGAGAGGAGGCGGGAGCGGAGAGCGGCGAGGGCCCCGGTCGGGACGGCGTCGACCCGCTCCCCGTCCACCTCGGCGCTCCCGGTGAGGGCGACGGCCAGGGCGTCCACCGGGTCCAGCAGCCCCAGCTCCCGCTTGCGCGCCTTGCGGACGAGCGCGGGGTCGACGATCACCCACTGGTCGCGCAGCCGGACCACCGGGCGGTGAGCCTCGGCGAGGGCGTCCATCTCGGCCTCGGTCAGCCGCTCGTCGCCCAGGGAGAGCTGCCAGTCGAAGGCGAAGAGCCGCTGCGCGTCGAAGAACGAGGTGCCGTCGGTGGCCGATCCGGGCGCGGGCCGCACGACGGCGGTGGCGGTGAGGGAGCGGGCCAGCTCGCGCGGCCAGTGCACGTCGACCCCGGCGTCGGCCAGCCGGGCCCCCGCGTCGCCCAGCAGCGCGTACAGCTCGTCCTCGGTGAGGGCGAGCACGTCGGGGACGGCCTGCTCCAGCAGCCGTCCGAGCGGGTCCCAGACGCGGGCGGCCCGGCGCAGCGCCAGCACCGCGTCGACCCGGGCGCGCGGGCCGAACGGCTCGCCCGCCCCGCCGTCCCACAGGGCGGCGGCGTCCACCACGTACGTCGGGTCGGCGAGGCTGTGCACCTGCACGACGGCCGCGGCGGCGTGGCGGAGCGCGGGGTCGTCCGGGCGGAGCGCGGGCCCGGCGGCGTCCTCGTCCTCGCGGTCCGCCGCGGGCGCGTAGGTGTCGGCGGTGTCGAACAGCTCGTACGCGGAGAGGTCCAGGCGCAGCGAGACGCGCACCCCCGCGTCCAGCCCCGAGGCCACCTCGACGGCCCACGCTCCGGCGTGCGGCAGGTGCTGGGCTTCGCGGGCGGCGAAGGGCGCGCCCATGGCGAAGGCGGCGGCCGGGGTGCGCGGCAGCGTGTCGGCGACGGCGTCCAGGAAGGAACCGATCAGCACCTCGGGGTCGGGCAGCCGGGGCGGATCGGAGGCGGCGACCGGCACGGCGTGGCCCTCGGGCGGCAGGGCGGCGGCGACGGCCCGCAGATGGGCGACGTCCTCGGCGTCCCTGGGGCCCGCCCGCCAGGCGTCGTGGCCGCTCGGGGTGAGGCCGGGCAGGAGCCTGCCGCGCGCGACGAGCTGGAGGGCGTGCAGCGCGGCCGCGCCCCAGCAGCGGGCGGCGGGGTGGGCGGACGGCCGGTGCCGGGCGCGGACGAGCACGGGCAGCGCGTCGGCCACGGGCAGCAGCGCGGCCGGCACCTCGCAGGCGGTGGCGCCCGCCGCACCGCCGGGCCGGACGACGGTGAGCAGGGCGGGGGTGTAGGGCACGGTGTCGGACCCGTCGCCGGAGCCGTCCGCGTAGGCGAAGGGGGACGCGGTCCGGCCCGGCGCGTCGTCGCGGACGGGGTCGCCGGCCGGGTCCAGGACGCCGCCCGCGCCGGGCGGGTCCGCCGCGTCGGGGTCCCAGAAGGCGATGCGGCCTTCCCTGGGCAGCGCGCCGGGCAGGAAGACGGCGGCGCAGCGCAGCAGGCGGCCGACGTCCGCGCCGCGTGCCGCGGCATCCGGGGTGACCCCCGGTGCTCCGCCCACGCCTGCGTCCGGGTCCGACGCGGTGCCGGCGTCCGCGCTCCGCGGGAGGGCTCCAGGGCGCTCGACGCGCGCGGGGCCGCTCTCGCCCCGGTGGTTCTCCGCTGTCATGCCCCTCGCCCCCCCTTCCACCGCTCCGATGTCGCTTCCCGCACGGATCGTGCTGACTTCGGCGAGTCTAGGCGGGGGGTCTGACAACGCCCGCGCCGCCCGTGTCGGCGCGGTTCGGCGGGGGCGTGGCCGGACCGGCGCAGGGGCCGGCCACGGTGCCGCCGCGCTCAGCGGGGGGCGGACGGCTGCGAGACGTTCGAACCCGCGGGCTCCCGGTCGTCGGGGAGCCGCGGTCCGGCGGCGCCGTCCGGCGCGGACGGGCGGGCGGCCGGGGCCGTCGCCGCCTCCGGCGGCGCGGGCTGCTGCGCCCGCTCCAGGAACCGGAGCAGTTCGACGGGGAAGGGCAGCACCAGCGTGGAGTTCTTCTCCGCCGCGACGGCCACCACGGTCTGCAGGAGCCGCAACTGGAGCGCCGAGGGCTGATCGGACATCTCGCCCGCCGCCTGGGCCAGCTTCCTGGACGCCTGCAGCTCGGCGTCGGCGTTGATCACCCTGGCGCGCCGCTCCCGGTCCGCCTCGGCCTGGCGGGCCATGGAGCGTTTCATGGTCTCCGGCAGCGACACGTCCTTGATCTCCACCCGGTCGATCTGCACGCCCCAACCGACCGCCGGGCTGTCGATCATCACCTCCAGCCCCTCGTTCAGCTTCTCGCGGTTGGAGAGCAGATCGTCGAGGTCGCTCTTGCCGATGATCGACCGGAGCGAGGTCTGCGCCATCTGCGAGACGGCGAACCGGTAGTCCTCCACCGCGATGACGGCGGCGGCCGGGTCGACCACCTTGAAGTAGATGACGGCGTCCACCCTGACGGTGACGTTGTCCCGCGTGATGCCGTCCTGGGCGGGCACCGGCATGGTGACGATCTGCAGGTTGACCTTGCGCAGGCGGTCCACGACCGGCATGACCAGCGTGAGGCCGGGCCGGCGCACGCCCTCGCGGAGCCTGCCCAGCCGCAGGACGACGCCCCGCTCGTACTGCCGGATCACGCGGGCCGCCGCCGCGAGGCACACCCCGGCGAGGCAGAGCACCGCCACCGCCGCGATCACGAGCTCCTGAGCCATCTCAGCCCCCTGACGGAGTGGGAGCGAACACGTGGGTCCGTCGGACAGGCACCGTCCACCCCGATGCCCTATGACCGTTATGCCCCATTTGGGTGCATGGGAACCTCCGACGGCCCCGCGGCTCCCCCGGCCGGCGGCGCACGGGGTGCCGGCGCCGGGCCGGGCGGGCAGGGTGGCCAGCGCCAGCACGTCTCCCCGACGTACCCATGAGCCGGACCAGCAGACGAGGACCCGCCATGTCCGTGATCGCGCCCCCGCACCGCCGCCGACGCCGTTTCGCCGTCGCCGCCGGAGCCTCGCTCCTGGCCCTCGCCGCCTCGGGCTGCTCCGGGCTCGGCCGCACGGCCGTCGGCCCGGTGACGTACACGACCGAGCGGGAGGCCGAGGTCATGGTGGACAGCCCGTCGGTACGCGGCTGCCACCGGTTGGAGCCGGGCGGCAGCCACGAGGTGGAGAACGGGACGCTCGTCGACATCGTCCTCTACCCCTCGCGCGACTGCACCGGCGGCGGCACCGCGTACGTGGGGACCAAGCTGAGCGACACGGCGCCGCCGGGGGGCGAGCCGTGGCGCAGCTACCGCTTCGTGCACTGAGCGCGGCCCGGGGGACGGCGGCCCGTCCGCCCTGCGCCGGCCCGTCAGGAGGACGTCGGGCGGGCCAGCACCCAGGCGCCGTCGTCGGTGAGGACGCGGTCCACCGCCAGTCCGGCCGCCCGCAGGTGACCGGCCAGCTCCTCCTCGGACAGCTCCCGCGACAGGAAGGTCTGCGTCCACCGCGCGTCGTCGAAGTGGTACTCGGCGCGCACCGAGCGCACCCCGTCGCCCACCGGGTCCGCGGAGACGATGCGGACGAGGCAGCCGGAGGGGTCGGTCCACTCCCTCGGCAGACCGGCACGGTGCGCCGCGCCCTCGCGCTGGATCAGGACGATCCCGTCGTCCCGCACGTGCGCGCGGCACGCGCGCAGCATCCCGTCCCGCACCCGGTGCTCGCCCGCGTGCACCAGGAACGAGGCGAGCAGCACCACGTCGAACCGCTCCCCGCCCAGATCCAGCGTTTCGATGGGGCTGCGCACCGTGCGCGCCCCGGTGATCCGCTCCAGCATCTCCGCCGACTCGTCCACCGCCGTCACGGTGAAGCCGCGCCGCACGAGGGGGTGCGTCACCCGGCCCGCCCCGCAGCCCAGTTCGAGCACGCTCGCCCCGGCGGGAGCCACCGACGCGATCACGTCCGGCTCCTCCCTGACGGACAGCCGGCGGTAGAGCTCGACGGCGCACCCGTCCGGAGTGATGGCTCCGGGGCCCGTCCCCGCGTATCCCTCGCGTACCAGTGATTCACCCATGAAGGGCGAACGAGCCGGTACGGGCGGGGGTTCCCGCCGCGTCACGCAGCGTCAGCGGCGGCGCCCCCGCCGTGAGGACGCGTCGTCCCGTTCCGCCCGCCGCCGCTCGGGTCCATGCTGGGAGTGAGGCGATCACCATGCGAACCGGCAACGAACCCGCGACCGCCCGCAGCGCGCTGCGGATGCGGCTCTGGCTGAGCGTGTGGGGGCTGCTCTGGGCGCTCTCCGGCACGGTGGCGTTCTCCTTCGCCGGGCGGCCGGGCTGGGCGGCGGCCTGCGCGGTGGTGCTGGCCGTCGCGGCGCTGGACCTGGGCGTGATCGCGTACCGGATGCGCCAGGGGCCGCACTTCCAGCCGGGCCGGGACGTGCCTCCGTACGAGCCCGACCGCGGCGTAGGCCGCCTGCCCCCGCCGGGTCCGGGCGGGGGCAGGCGCGGCGGGCCCGCGGGACCCTCGGCGGCGCGGCCCTGAGCCGGTCCGGGCGGGCGGCCCGGCGCGGCGGCGGGGTCAGTCGGCGGCGGCCCTGCGGAGCAGTTCGGCCCAGACCGCGCGGACCTGGGGCTCCAGCGCCTCCAGCGGCCCGTCGTTGTCCACGACCAGGTCGGCGACGGCCCGCCGCTGCTCGCGGGTCGCCTGGGCCGCCATCCTGGCGCGGGCGTCGGACTCGGTCATCCCGCGCAGCCCTACGAGCCGGTCGAGCTGGGTCCGCGGGGAGGCGTCGACCACCACGACCAGGTCGTAGAGCGGGGCGAGCCCGTTCTCGGTGAGGAGCGGGACGTCGTGGACGACGACGGCGTCCGGCGGCGCCGCCCGCTCGCGTTCGGCGGCGCGGGCCCTGACCAGGGGGTGGACGATCGCGTTCAGCGCGGCCAGGCGGTCGGCGTCGCCGAAGACCAGCGCGCCGAGCGCCGGGCGGTCCAGAGTCCCCTCGGGGGTCAGGACGCCCGGCCCGAACTCCTCGACGACGGCGGCCAGTCCGGGGGTGCCGGGCTCGACGACCTCGCGGGCGATCCGGTCGGAGTCGATCAGCACCGCCCCGTGTCCGACGAGGAGGCGCGACACTTCGCTCTTGCCGGCGCCGATCCCGCCGGTCAGGCCCACTTTCAGCATGGGCCGCAGCCTACGGGCCCGGTCGGGGCGCTCAGGCGTCGCCCTCCCGCTCGGCCAGGAACCGCTCGAACTCGCGGCCGATCTCGTCGGCGGACGGCAGGTCGACGGGCTCGGCGACCAGGTTGCCACGCGTCTCGGAGCCGGCGACCGCGTCGTACTGGTGCTCAAGGCCCTCGACGAGGGAGACCAACTCCTCGTCGCCCTGGCCGACCTGCCGCTCGATCTCGGTCTGCGTGCGGTGCGCCTCGGTGCGCAGGGAGTGCGCGAGGGCGGGCAGCACGAGACCGGTCGCGGCGGTGATCGCCTCCAGCGCGGTCAGCGCCGCGTCCGGGTAGGCGGACCGGGCGACGTAGTGCGGGACGTGGGCGGCGACCCCGAGGACGTCGTGGCCGGACTCCATCAGCCGGTACTCGACGAGCGCCTCGGCCGAACCGGGCACCTGGGCCTCGTCGAAGGGGCTGCGGTGGCCCGGCATCAGGTCCGTGCGGTTGCCGTGCGGGGTGATGCCGACGGGGCGGGTGTGCGGGACGCCCATCGGGATGCCGTGGAAGTTGACCGCGAGGCGGACGCCGAGGCGCTCGACGATCGCCTCGACGGCGGCGGCGAACCGCTCCCACTCCACGTCCGGCTCCGGGCCCGACAGCAGCAGGAAGGGCGCGCCGGTGGCGTCCTGCACCACCCGGACCTCCAGCGTCGGGGCGTCGAAGGACGCCCAGCGGTCGCGCCGGAAGGTGAGCAGGGGGCGCCGGGCGCGGTAGTCGACGAGCCGGTCGTGGTCGAAGCGGGCGACGACCTGGTGCGGCAGCGTTTCGAGCAGGCCCTCGACGATCTGCTCCCCGGTCTCGCCCGCGTCGATGTATCCGTCGAAGTGGTAGAGCATGACCAGGCCGGCCGACTCCTGCGCCAACGCCATGTCGACGACGGCCAGGCCCTCGGGCTCCCATTCGTACAAACTCTGCGGATCAGGCACGGTTACCGCTCCTCCTCGTGTTCCTGGGGAAGAACGCGCCCGAGGGCGCGCGCATTCCCCACGACCGCGTATTCCGCGCGGGGGCTCACGCCGCGTCAGCTCCTCGCCCCGTCGTCGCGCTCCCCCGCCTCCCCCTCCCGCGACTACCCGGCGCATCGTGGTCCAGACCTTGACGGGCTCCCCGGCCGTCCCTACCGTCACTGGGCAGCACGTTCAGAAGCACGTCTCGCATTCATGTACGAGAACGACCTGGACTCCTCGACGGGAAGGCACCCCCATGCGCACCCGCACGCCGCTCACCGCCCTGCTCGCCGCCGCCCTCGCCGCCGGTGGGCTGACCCTCGCCGGGGCCGGACCCGCCAACGCGGCGGCCGTCATCGACGTGAGCACCGCCTCCCAGTTGAAGTCGGCGCTCGCCGCCGCCTCCCCCGGCGACACGATCCGCCTCGCCGACGGGACGTACACCGGAAACTTCAAGGCCACCCGGCCCGGCACGTCCGGGGCCCGCATCACCCTGACGGGATCGAGCAGGGCCGTGCTCAGCGCGGGCGGCGGCTACGGGCTGCACCTCAACGGCGCCTCGTACTGGACGGTCCACGGGGTCACGATCAGGGGCGGCCAGAAGGGGATCATGACCGACGCGGCGAACAACGTCGTCATCGACTCGGTGACCGTGCGGGACCTGGACATGGAGGGCGTCCACTTCCGCACCTCCAGCCGCAACGGCGTGCTCCGGAACTCCCGCATCCAGGACACCGGGCAGGACGGGCGCGGCATGGGCGAGGGCGTGTACGTCGGCACGGCCGGCGACCTGTCCGACCGGAGCGACGACGTCCAGATCATCGGCAACACCATCGGGCCGGGGGTCGGCGGCGAGAACATCGACATCAAGGAAGGCACCACCGGCGCCCGGATCATCGACAACACCTTCGACGGCAGCGGCCTCACCGGGGCCCACTACGACGACTCCTGGGTGGACGTGAAGGGCAACAACGTCCTGGTCGAGGGCAACAAGGGGTCCCGCACCACCAACAACGGCTACGAGACCCACACCCAGCAGAGCGGCTGGGGCTGCGGGACCGTCTTCCGGGACAACGCCTCGAACCTGTCCGGCGCCACCGGCGGCAAGCAGCTCGCCGTCAACGTCACCAACAACAGCTCCTCCTGCCGCACCACGGTCCACGCGAGCAACACCGTCACCGGCGGCAAGGGGCTGACCAACGTCCCCGTCACCCCCTGACCGGCCCGCGGACGCGAGCGAGGCCCGCCCCCCGAAGGGGACGGGCCTCACTCATGCTCTCCGCTACCGCACCGATGAGCCGCTGGGGTCAGAGCGTCAGCTCTGGCCGCCCGCGAGCTTCTCGCGCAGCGCCGCCAGGGCCTCGTCCGACGCCAGGGCGCCGGAGTTGTCCGCCGACTCCGAGGAGTACGAACCGCCGCCGCCACCGCTGCCGCCGGAGGCGGCCGGAGCAGCGCCGGCCGGAGCCGCGGCGCCCTCGGCCGCAGCGGCCTCGTCGGCCTCGCGGCTCTTGATGACCTGGGCCTGGTGCTGCTCGAAGCGCTGCTGCGCCTCGGCGTACTGCGTCTCCCAGACCTCGCGCTGCGCCTCGAAGCCCTCGAGCCAGTCGTTGGTCTCGGGGTCGAAGCCCTCGGGGTAGATGTAGTTGCCCTGGTCGTCGTAGGACGCGGCCATGCCGTAGAGCGTCGGGTCGAACTCGACCGAGGCCGGGTCGCCGCCGAAGGACTCGTTGGCCTGCTTCAGCGAGAGGCTGATGCGGCGGCGCTCCAGGTCGATGTCGATGACCTTGACGAAGATCTCGTCGTTGACCTGGACGACCTGCTCCGGGATCTCCACGTGGCGCTCGGCCAGCTCGGAGATGTGGACCAGGCCCTCGATGCCCTCGTCGACGCGGACGAACGCGCCGAACGGGACGAGCTTGGTGACCTTGCCGGGGACGACCTGACCGATCTGGTGCGTCCGGGCGAACTGCTGCCACGGGTCTTCCTGCGTCGCCTTGAGCGACAGGGAGACGCGCTCGCGGTCCATGTCGACGTCGAGGACCTCGACGGTGACTTCCTGACCGACCTCGACGACCTCGGAGGGGTGGTCGATGTGCTTCCAGGACAGCTCGGAGACGTGCACGAGACCGTCGACGCCGCCCAGGTCCACGAAGGCGCCGAAGTTGACGATCGAGGAGACGACGCCGGAGCGGACCTGACCCTTCTGCAGGGTGGTGAGGAACGTCTGGCGCACCTCGGACTGGGTCTGCTCGAGCCAGGCACGGCGGGACAGGACCACGTTATTGCGGTTCTTGTCCAGCTCGATGATCTTCGCCTCGAGCTCCTTGCCCACGTAGGGCTGGAGGTCGCGGACGCGACGCATCTCGACGAGCGACGCCGGGAGGAAGCCGCGGAGGCCGATGTCGAGGATGAGACCACCCTTGACGACCTCGATGACGGTACCGGTGACGATGCCGTCCTCTTCCTTGATCTTCTCGATGGTGCCCCAGGCACGCTCGTACTGAGCGCGCTTCTTCGAGAGGATCAGGCGGCCTTCCTTGTCCTCCTTCTGGAGGACCAGGGCCTCGATCTCGTCACCGACCTTGACGACCTCGTTCGGGTCGACGTCGTGCTTGATCGAGAGCTCGCGGCTCGGGATGACGCCTTCGGTCTTGTAACCGATGTCGAGGAGAACCTCGTCCCGGTCAACCTTGACGATGACACCGTCAACGATGTCGCCGTCGTTGAAGTACTTGATCGTCTCGTCGATCGCCGCGAGGAACGCGTCCGCGTCGCCGATGTCGTTGACCGCAACCTGCGGAGTGGTGGCGGTGGTCTCGGTGCTGCTCGTCATGTGGGAAAGGGCTCCGGTACGGACAGAGAGTCGTAGGTACTGCTACGCCGAAAGCCCGTATCGCCTCTGCAGAAGCCGGACAGCCTGGAAAACGCCCTACCCGTCTCCGGGCAGGCGCCTCGACAACCGAGGGGACATGCAACAGACGCGAGCGCGGCCTGCTAGGTCTGAGGCGCGCAGGCTCGCAGCGCAACTTGTAGCATACGGGGGCAGCCGGGCAGGGTCAATGCGCGAAGGCGCGCACCCTGGGGCGCTTCGCCCCCGACCCGGCGCAACTCATGTTCTACCAGGCCGCGTCGGCCCGAACACCCTACGGCAAGGTGTCACGGACACGCGTCCGTACCACCGGGGTGCGCTCCCAGGTACATACCGCACGCGGCGGGTGAAGGCAAACTACAACGACGGGCACGATGAGCCAAGAGATCCACGGGGCCGGCCCCCTCGCACCGAACCCCGCCCCCGACACCGAGGCCGACGCCGAGGCCGTCCGCCGCCGGGCGGACGAGGCGGAGAGCAGCCGGGCCAGCCGCGGCTGGTGGGACCGGAACGCCGACGCGTACCAGCGGGACCACGGGGGCTTCCTCGGGGACGACCGCTTCGTCTGGGGCCCGGAGGGGCTGGACGAGGCGGACGCCGCCCTGCTGGGGCCGGCCGCCTCGCTCAGCGGCCGCGACGTCCTGGAGATCGGCGCCGGGGCCGCCCAGTGCTCGCGCTGGCTGGCCGGCCGGGGGGCCCGCCCGGTGGCGCTCGACCTCTCCCACCGCCAGCTCCAGCACGCGCTGCGCATCGGCGGCGGCGTCCCGCTGGTGGAGGCGGACGCCGGGCGCCTCCCGTTCCGCGACGGGTCCTTCGACCTCGCCTGCTCCGCCTACGGCGCGGTCCCCTTCGTCGCCGACCCCGTACGGGTCTTCCGCGAGGTGCGCCGGGTGCTGCGGCCGGGCGGGCGCTGGGTCTTCTCCGTGACGCACCCGATCCGGTGGGCGTTCCCGGACGAGCCGGGGCCCGAGGGCCTGTCGGTGGCCGCCTCGTACTTCGACCGCGTCCCCTACGTCGAGCAGGACGAGCGGGGCGAGGCCGTCTACGTCGAGCACCACCGCACCCTCGGGGACCGGGTGCGGGACGTGGTGGCGGGCGGCTTCCGCCTGGTCGACCTGGTCGAGCCGGAGTGGCCCGCCTGGAACGACCAGGAGTGGGGCGGCTGGTCCCCGCTGCGCGGCCACCTGATCCCCGGCACGGCGATCTTCGTCTGCGAGCGGGACTGACCCGCACCCGCCCGGCGGGGCCGCCTCCGACCCGTACGACACTGGGGGCGTGATCCGCACCGAAGACCTGGACCGGCTGCCCGTCCGCACCGCCGTGCCCGCCCTGGAGCGCGCCCTCGACGAGCGGGGCGTCGCCGTCCTGTGCGCCCCGCCCGGCACCGGCAAGACGACCCTCGTCCCGCTGGTCCTGGCCGGGCTGACCGGCGGCGGGCCGGTGCGGCGGGTGGTGGTCGCCGAGCCGCGCCGGATCGCCGCGCGGGCGGCGGCGCGGCGGATGGCCTGGCTGCTGGGCGAGCGGCCGGGCGGCCGGATCGGCTTCACCGTGCGCGGCGAGCGCGTGGTGGGGCGGGAGACGGTGGTGGAGGTCGTGACCACCGGGGTGCTGCTCCAGCGGCTCCAGCGGGACCAGGAGCTGGCCGGGGTGGACGCCGTGATCATCGACGAGTGCCACGAGCGCCACCTGGACGCCGACACGGCCGCCGCGTTCCTCCTGGACGTACGGGAGGCGATCCGGCCCGATCTGCGGCTGGTGGCGGCCTCGGCCACGACGGACGCGGAGGGCTGGGCGCGGTTGCTCGGCGACGCGCCGGTGGTGGAGGCGCGGGGCGTCTCGCACCCGGTGGAGGTGGTCTGGGCGCCGCCCGCGCGGCCGGTCGCGCCGCCGCACGGGTTGCGCGTCGATCCGGCGCTGCTGGCGCACGTGGCGGCGACCGTGCGCCGGGCGCTCGCGGAGCGGGAGGGGGACGTGCTGTGCTTCCTGCCCGGCGTCGGGGAGATCGCGCGGGTGGCCGGGCAGCTCGCCGGGGTGGCCGCCGAGGTGCTCCAGGTGCACGGCCGGGCCCCGGCCGCCGTGCAGGACGCGGTGCTGGCCGGGTCGTCCGGCGGGCGCCGGGTGGTGCTGGCGACCTCGGTGGCGGAGTCGTCGCTGACCGTGCCGGGCGTGCGGACCGTGGTCGACGCGGGGCTGGCCCGTGAACCGCGCACCGACCACGCCCGCGGGCTGGGCGCGCTGACGACGGTGCGGGCCTCGCGCGCGACGGGGCGCCAGCGCGCCGGGCGGGCGGGCCGGGAGGCGCCGGGGACCGTCTACCGGTGCTGGGAGGAGGCGGAGGACGGGCGGCTCGCGCGCTTCCCGGCCCCGGAGATCAAGGTGGCCGACCTGGCTGCCTTCGCGCTCCAGGCCGCGTGCTGGGGCGATCCGGACGCCTCCTCGCTCGCCCTGCTGGACCCGCCGCCCGCCGGGGCGATGGGCGCGGCCCGCGAGGTGCTGGCCGCGATCGGCGCGGTGGACGGGGCGGGCCGGGTCACCGGGCGGGGCGAGCGGATGGCGCGGCTCGGGCTGCACCCCCGATTGGCGCGGGCGCTGCTGGACGGCGCCGGGGAGGTCGGGGCGCGGCGGGCCGCCGAGGCGGTGGCGCTGCTGAGCGAGGAGCCGCCGAGGGAGTACGGGGACGACCTGGCGGCGGCGCTGCGGACCGCCCGCCGGGGCCAGGACGGCTACGCGGGGCGCTGGCGGCAGGAGGTGCGCCGGCTGTCGTCCGCGCTGGGGGACGTCGCCGCGCCCCGGAAGGAGGGCTCGGGCACGGACGACGCCGCCGTGGGCCTGGTCGCCGCGCTGGCGTTCCCGGAGCGGGTGGCGCGGGCGCGGGGCGACGGGGCGTTCCTGATGGCGTCGGGGACGGGGGCGGAGCTGCGGGAGGGGTCGCGGCTGCGCAGCGCGCCGTGGCTGGCCGTCGCGGTCGCGGACCGGCCGGCGCACGCGGCCTCGGCCCGGGTGCGGCTGGCGGCGGTGGTCGACGAGGGCACCGCGCTGCTGGCCGCCGGGCGCCTGCGGGTGCGGGGCGAGGAGGTCCGCTGGGTGGACGGCGACGTGGCGGCCCGGTCGGTGGACCGGCTGGGGGCGGTGGAGTTGGCGGTGCGGCCGTTGAGGCAGCCGGAACCGGACCTGGTGCGCGCGGCCCTGCTGGACGGTCTGCGGCGCGACGGGCTCGGGCTGCTGCGGTGGGGCCGCGAGGGCGAACAGCTCCGGCTGCGGCTGGCGTTCCTGCACCGGGTGCTGGGCCCGCCGTGGCCGGACGTGGCGGACGAGGCGCTGCTGGCCGCGCCGGAGGGCTGGTTGGAGCCGGAGCTGTCGCGGGCGCGGCGGCGGGCGGACCTGGGCCGGATCGACGCGGGCCAGGCGCTGCGGCGGCTGCTGCCGTGGGCCGGGGGCGAGGCGGGGCGGTTGGACGAGCTGGCCCCGGAGCGGATCGAGGTGCCCAGCGGTTCGCGCGTACGGGTCGAGTACGGCGGGGACCAGCCGGTGCTGGCGGTGAAGCTCCAGGAGGTGTTCGGGCTGCGCGAGACGCCGCGGGTGGCCGGTACGCCGGTCCTGGTGCACCTGCTCTCCCCCGCCGGGCGGCCCGCCGCCGTCACCGCCGACCTGGCGTCGTTCTGGCGGGACGGCTACCGGGCGGTGCGGGCGGAGCTGCGGGGCCGCTACCCGAAGCATCCGTGGCCCGAGGACCCCGCGACCGTGCCGGCGACGCGGCTGACCTCGGCGCGGCTCAAGCGGAACGGCTCGTAGCGCGCGTCCGGACGGCCGGTGGGGGTGGTCACGGCGGACGGCCCCCGCACCGGGTGGGTGCGGGGGCCGTCGGTGAGCGGGCGGGTCAGACCTTGGGGAGCTCGATCTCCACCAGCGCCGGGGTCCGGACCGTCAGCTCGATGACGGTCTCGGCCCCGCCCTCGGCGGTGAGGAGGAGCCGGTAGGCGCCCTCGGTCCCGCCGGCGTAGATCTCCGGGAGGAGGAGCAGGCCGTCGGCGTCCGTCGCCAGGTCCGTCAGGCTGCGCACGGGCTTGCCCGCGGCGTCCTTGAAGTACGGGCCCTCGTCGCTCCGCACGGGCGTGCCGTCGTCGGCGACCATCGTGGCGGTGACGGCCACCCCGCCGGCGGCGGCGCCCTTGTACGCGGCCCGGACGGCGACGCGGTCGGCGAACCGCGCGCCGGGTGCGGCGACGAGCGCCTTGGCGTCGGTCCGGACGATCGTGTCGGCCTGGCGGGCGGTGACGGTCGCCGTGTAGACCAGGGTGCGCGGCCTGACCGTGCCCGCGACGGCGTTCACCGTGAACGGGCCGGTCTTCTCGCCCGCCCGGAGCACGGGCGCGGTGGCGGTGCCGTCCGCCCCGGTGGTGACCGTGGCGGTCTTCCTGCCGCCGGCGAAGCCGGCCCCGGTGTCGCCGGCGACCGTGAAGGTGACGGCGACCTTGGCGAGCGGCGCGCCGAGGGCGTTGCGGGCGAGGACGGTGATCCGCTCGTCGAACGCCTCGCCCGCGGTGGCCCGCAGCGGTCCGGTGCCCGCGTTCTCCAGGGAGCCGAAGGTCTCGGCCGGCTTCGGGGCGGGCGGCGTCGGCTTCGGGGCGGGGGGCGTCGGCGTGGGGCTCGGGGAGCCGCCGGGCCGGGAGGGGCCGGGGGACGGCTTCTCGCCCGGCCGCGACGGGGACGGCTTGGGCTTCGGCTCCGCGGGGGCGGAGGTCGAGGGAGGGTTCGGGCGCGGCGACGGGCCGGACGGGAGCGGGGTGCTCGGGGCGGTCGGCAGGGCTCCGGCGCCGTCGGGCACCGCGTGCGTCCCGCGCTGGTAGAACGAGAGCCAGGAGCGGACGGTGCGCAGGTACTCCGTCGACCGGTTGTAGCTCAGCACGGCCCGGTCGAGGTCGGCGGCGACCGCCAGGTCGCGGTCGTTCGCGCAGAGGTAGCGGCCCGCGGCGAGCGCGGCGTCGTGGATGTTGTTGGGGTCCTTGCGGCCGTCGCCGTTCGCGTCCTGGCCCCAGGAGGCCCAGGTCGAGGGGATGAACTGCATCGGGCCGACCGCGCGGTCGTGGACCGCGTCCCCGTCGTACGCCCCGCCGTCGGTGTCCTTGATCAGGGCGAAGCCCTGGCCGTTGAGGGCCGGGCCGAGGATCGGGGAGAACGTGGTGCCCTTCGCGTCGACGCGTCCGCCGCGGGCCTGGCCGGACTCCACCTTGCCGATCGCCGCGAGGAGTTGCCAGGGCAGCCGGCAGGCGGGGTCGGTGCCCGCGACGGTCCGCTCGGCCTGCTGGTACGCGGCGAGGACCGAGGCCGGAATGCCCTCGTGCGAACCGCCGGTCGCCGGCAGGTTGCTGGAGGAACCGGGCTTGCCGGGCGTGACCAGGGGCGGGAGGTCGGTGTAGTACGGCGAGTTGCCGGTGGCGGCGCCGTCCTGCTCGCCGCCGGAGTCCTCGCCGGCCGCCTGCTGGTCGCCGCCGCCGGCGGACGTCTCGGCCAGTGGTGCCGCGGGCGCCTGCGAGGCCGCCAGCGCCGCCACGGCGGCCGCCGCCACCGCGGTGGTCGTGGCCCCCTTGCGCAGACGTCGGCGAATGTGCGCTGCCATACGGTTCGTTCCCTCCCCCTCGAAGGCTGATCGCGCTCCCCAGCGCAACGACGTCAGCGACCCTACGGCACCGTCTGACGCCGGAGCACCGAGCCTTGACCGCTTCTTACTGTTTTTTCACGTTCCCGTGCGCCTGTTGTCCGCCCGGCCACCAAAGAGTGCCCGAACGGTCTGAGCCGTTCGCGCATACTTGCCGCCATGCCGTTCACGCTCAGTCATGCCGCCGCCGTGCTCCCGGCGGTCCGCCGGGACGGGACCGCGCGCACGCCGCTGATCCCCTCGGCGCTCGTCGCCGGTTCGTTCGCGCCCGACATCACCTATTTCGCGGACACGGTGGTGCCGGGGGCGATGGAGTTCGGCTCCTTCACCCACACCTTCCTGGGCGTGGTCACCGTCGACGTGCTGATCGCGGCGGTGCTGACGGCGGTGTGGGCGCTGCTGCGCGAGCCGCTGACGGCGCTGCTGCCGATCGCGGCGCGGGGCCGCGTGCACGCCTTCGTACGGGGCCGGCGGTGGACGCGCGGCTCGTTCGGGCCGTCCGCCTGGCTGTGGTTCGCCGTCTCGGCCGCGCTCGGCGCGGCCACGCACGTGGTGTGGGACGCCTTCACCCACCACAGCCGGTGGGGGACGGAGCTGGTGCCGGCGCTCAGCCGGAGCGTGGGCGGCTTCCAGGGCTTCCAGTTGGCCCAGTACGGCAGCTCGGCGCTGGCCCTCGTCGTCATCGGCTGGTTCGTCGCCACCGGGCTGCGGCGGATCGGGGCGGCGCCGCTCCCGGAGGCGGTCCCGGTGCTCGGACGCGGGGAGCGGTGGGGCGCGTTCGGCCTGCTCGGGCTGTGCGTGCTGATCGGCGTCGTCCACCGGTGCGCCCGGTGGTACGCCCACTTCGGGCGCGTCTCCCACCCGCTCGACATCATCCCGACCATCTGCTTCGGCGCGGGCGCCGGGTTGGCGGCCGGACTGGCCCTGTACGGGGTGTGGATGCGGCTGGCGCGCGGGCGGCGCGGGGCGGGTCCGGGGCGGCCGCCCGTACGGGACGGCGTCCGGGCGGAGGCGCCGGCAGGCCGGGAGTAACCGGAAGCGGGACGAACCGGACCGCGACCGGGGCGCGGGGCGCTGCGGGACTCCGGGGCTACGGGATCCGTGCTGCGGAGACCGGGCGGGCCGGGCGCTGCGGGGCTCCAGCGCGAAGGCGCGGCGGGAAAGGCGGGGCTGCGGGCTCCAGGCGCTGCAGCCGGGCGGCTGCGCACGCCGTGGCTCCGGGAGTCGGGGTGCCATGGGACTGCGGGCTCCAAGCGCTGAGGCAAGGCGCGGCGGGAAAGGCGGGGCTGCGGGCTCCAGGGCCTGAGGCCGGGCGGCTGCGCACGCCGTGGCTCCGGGAGTCGGGGAGCATCGGGGGTGCGCGGGCCGTCGGCTCCGGGGCGCTGCGCGAGGCCGGGCCCGCCTCCGTGCGACGGGCTCCCGGTCCCGGCGTGAGCGGCGTACGGCGGGCCCGGAAGCGCGGTCGCGGCTCCGGGCCCGTCCTGCGCTCCACGCGGCTCAGTGTGCGGCCGACTCCCAGTCGGCGCCGACGCCGACGGAGACGTCCAGCGGCGCGCGCAGCTCGACCGCGTGGGCCATCTCGTGGCGCACGATCTCCTCCACCCGCTCGCGCTCGCCCGGCGCGATCTCCAGGACGATCTCGTCGTGGACCTGGAGCAGCATCCGCGACGTCAGCTCCGCCTCCGTCAGCGCCCGGTCCACCCGCAGCATCGCCACCTTCACGATGTCCGCGGCCGTGCCCTGGATCGGGGCGTTGAGCGCCATCCGCTCGGCGGCCTCGCGGCGCTGGCGGTTGTCGCTGTTGAGGTCGGGGAGGTAGCGGCGGCGGCCGAGGATCGTCTCGGTGTACCCGGTGGCCCTGGCCTCCTCGACGACCCGGTGGAGGTAGTCCCGTACACCGCCGAACCGCTCGAAGTAGGTGTCCATCAGCACCCGCGCCTCGGCGGGGTCGATGTTCAACTGCTGGGAGAGGCCGAACGCCGACAGGCCGTAGGCCAGGCCGTAGGACATGGCCTTGATCTTGCGGCGCATCTCCGCGTCCACGGCCGTCTTGTCGACGCCGAAGACCTGCGAGGCGACCGTGGTGTGCAGGTCCTCGCCGGAGGCGAACGCCTCGATGAGCCCGGCGTCCTCGGAGAGGTGCGCCATCACCCGCAGCTCGATCTGGCTGTAGTCCGCCGTCATCAGCGTCTCGAAGCCCTCGCCGACGACGAAGCCCCGGCGGATCGCCCGCCCCTCGTCGGTGCGGACGGGGATGTTCTGCAGGTTGGGGTCGGTGGAGGAGAGCCGGCCGGTCGCCGCCACCGTCTGGTTGAACGTGGTGTGGATGCGGCCGTCGGCCGCGATCGTCTTGATCAGCCCCTCGACGGTGACCCGCAGCTTGGCCTGCTCCCGGTGGCGCAGCATCAGGACCGGCAGCTCGTGCTCGGTCTGCGCGGCCAGCCAGGCCAGCGCGTCCGCGTCCGTGGTGTAGCCCGTCTTGGTCTTCTTCGTCTTCGGCAGGCCCAGCTCGCCGAAGAGGATCTCCTGGAGCTGCTTGGGCGAACCGAGGTTGAACTCGCGGCCCACCGCGGCGTGCGCCTCCTTGACCGCCTGCTGGACGGTCCCGGCGAACTGCTCCTCCATGCCCTCCAGGTGGGCCCGGTCCGCGGCGATCCCGTGCCGCTCCAGGCGGGCCAGGAGGATCGAGGTCGGCAGCTCCATGTCGTGCAGCAGCTCCGCCGCGCCCACCTCCTTCAGGCGGACCGTGAACGCCTCGCCCAGGTCGAGCACGGCGCGGGCCTGCGCCATCAGGGCGTCCGCCTCGGCGCGGTCGTCCGCGCCGAAGGCCAACTGCCCGTCCGAGGCGGCGGCCGGGGCCAGCTCCCGGCCCAGGTACTCCACCGCCAGCGCGTCCAGGGCGAAGGAGCGGCGGCCCGGCTTCACGAGATACGCGGCGAGCCCGGTGTCCATCGTGACGCCCGCGAGCCGCCAGCCCATCTCGGGGAAGACCCGCATCACGTTCTTGGCGTTGTGCAGGACCTTCGGCCGCCGCGGGTCCGCGGCCCAGGCGGCGAACGCCTGCTCGTCGGCCTCGTCCAGCTCGGTCGGGTCCAGCCAGGCGGCGGCGCCGTCGGCGGCGGCGAGCGCGACCTCGGTGACCGTGCCGCTCCCCAGCGACCAGGTGTCCACCGTCATGACGCCGAGCGGCTGCGCGCCGTGCTCCGCCAGCCACGGGGCGACCTCCCCGGACCCGAGCACGACGCCGTCCAGCTCGATGCCGGCCGCGGGCGCGGGCGCCTCGGCCTCCGCCGCCCCCGGATCGACGGCCAGCAGCCGCTCCCGCAGGCTCGGGTTGCGGATCTCCAGGACGTCCAGGACGCCGGTGACGGCGGTCCGGTCGTAGGGGGCGCGGGCCAGCTCGGCGGGGGTCTTCGGCAGCTCCACGTCGCGGACCATCTCGGTCAGCACGCGGTTCATCCTCACCGACTCCAGGTGATCGCGGAGGTTCTGCCCGGCCTTCCCCTTGACCTCGTCGGCCCGCTCGACCAGCTCGGCGAACGAGCCGAACTGGTTGATCCACTTCGCGGCCGTCTTCTCGCCGACTCCGGGGATGCCCGGCAGGTTGTCCGACGGGTCGCCGCGCAGCGCCGCGAAGTCCGGGTACTGCTGGGGCGTGAGCCCGTACTTCTCCACGACCTTCTCCGGGGTGAACCGGGTCAGCTCGGAGACGCCCTTGGTCGGGTAGAGGACGGTCACGTTCTCCGTGATCAACTGGAAGGAGTCCCGGTCGCCCGTGACGATCAGCACCTCGAAGCCGGCCACCTCGGCCTGCGTCGCCAGCGTGGCGATGACGTCGTCCGCCTCGAACCCGTCCACCGCGAACCGGTCCGCGTGCATCGCGTCCAGCAGCTCGCCGATCAGCTCGACCTGGCCCTTGAACTCGTCGGGGGTCTTGGAGCGGTTCGCCTTGTACTCCGGGAACTCCTGCGCGCGCCAGGTCTTGCGGGACACGTCGAACGCCACGGCGAAATGCGTGGGCGCCTCGTCGCGCAGCGTGTTCGCCAGCATCGACATGAAGCCGTACACGGCGTTCGTCGGCTGGCCCGCGCCGGTCGTGAAATTCTCCGCGGGCAGGGCGAAGAACGCCCGGTACGCCAGGGAGTGCCCGTCCATGAGGAGCAGGCGCGGTCGGTTGTCTGCCGTCTTCTTCGATGCCGTCTCAGCCACGTCCCCGATCCTGCCACGGACCGCTGACAATCCGGACCGGCGCGGTCCGTGCGGCGGCGCCCCGCGTGCGGGGCGGTCCCGGCGGGGTACGGCGGCGGCGGTGCGTGGCAGGATCGGCGCCGAGGGAAGCGACCGGGGAAGCAGCGCTCGAAGGAGAGCAGGACCATGGCCACCAAGCCTCCGACCGGGGACCCGGTCCAGGACGCCCCGCGGGTCGGGGCGGCCGCGCACGCCGCCGCGGGGCTGCCCGCCGTCGTCCACTCGCTGCGCGTCGCCCAGCGGCAGATGGGCGTGGGCCGCACCGCGCGGACCCTTCTCAAGGTCAACCAGAAGGACGGGTTCGACTGCCCCGGCTGCGCCTGGCCCGAGGGCGAGAAGCGGCACATCGCCGAGTTCTGCGAGAACGGGGCGAAGGCCGTCGCCGAGGAGGCGACGCTGCGCCGGGTCACCCCCGCGTTCTTCGCCGCGCACCCGCTGGCCGACCTCGCGGAGCGCAGCGGGTACTGGCTGGGCCAGCAGGGCCGGATCACCCAGCCGGTGCACCTCCCCGAGGGGGGCGACCGGTACGAGGCGGTGAGCTGGGAGCGGGCGTTCGCGATCATCGCCGAGGAGCTGACCGCCCTGGCCTCCCCGGACGAGGCCGTCTTCTACACCTCCGGCCGTACGAGCAACGAGGCCGCGTTCCTGCTCCAGCTCTTCGCCCGCGAGTTCGGCACCAACAACCTGCCGGACTGCTCCAACATGTGCCACGAGTCGTCCGGCTCGGCGCTCGTGGAGACCATCGGCGTCGGCAAGGGCAGCGTCTCACTGGAGGACGTCCACCAGGCCGACCTGATCATCGTCGCCGGGCAGAATCCGGGCACGAACCACCCGCGGATGCTCTCCGCGCTGGAGCGGGCGAAGTCGGCCGGGGCGAGGATCATCTCGGTGAACCCGTTGCCCGAGGCAGGTCTGGAGCGCTTCAAGAACCCCCAGACCGCGCACGGCATGGTCAGGGGCACCGCGCTCAACGACCTCTTCCTCCAGATCCGCCTCGGCGGCGACCAGGCCCTCTTCCGGCTGCTCAACAAGCTGATCCTGGCCGCCGAGGGCGCGGTGGACACCGCCTTCGTCGCCGAACACACCCACGGGTTCGAGGAGTTCGCCCGCGCCGCCGAAGCCGCGGACTGGGAGACCACGCTCGCCGCCACCGGGCTCACGCGCGCCGAGATCGAGCAGGCCCTCGCGATGGTCCTGGCCTCCGAGCGCACCATCGTCTGCTGGGCCATGGGGCTCACCCAGCACAAGCACGCCGTGCCCACGATCCGCGAGGTCGTCAACTTCCTCCTGCTGCGCGGGAACATCGGCCGGCCCGGCGCCGGGGTCTGCCCGGTGCGCGGCCACTCCAACGTCCAGGGCGACCGCACCATGGGCATCTTCGAGCGGCCCGCCCCGGCCTTCCTCGACGCCCTCGACCGGGAGTTCGGCATCGCCTCGCCGCGCCACCACGGCTACGACGTGGTGCGCTCCATCCAGGCGCTGCGCGACGGCGAGGCGAAGGTCTTCTTCGCGATGGGCGGCAACTTCGTCGCGGCCACGCCCGACACGGCGGTGACCGAGGCGGCCGTGCGCCGCGCCCGCCTGACCGTCCACGTCTCGACCAAGCTCAACCGCTCGCACGCCGTCACCGGGGCCCGTGCGCTGATCCTGCCGACGCTGGGCCGCACCGACAAGGACGTCCAGGCGGGCGGCAAGCAGTTCGTGACCGTCGAGGACTCCATGGGCCTGGTGCACGCCTCCCGCGGCAACCTCGCCCCCGCGAGCCCCCATCTGCTCTCCGAGCCGGCCATCGTCGCCCGCCTCGCACGCGCCGTCCTCGGCCCCGCCTCCCGTACGGAGTGGGAGGCCTTCGAGCGGGACTACGCCGCGATCCGCGACCGCATCGCGCGCGTGGTCCCCGGCTTCGAGGACTTCAACGCCCGCATCGCCGAGCCGGGCGGCTTCGCGCTCCCCCACGCCCCGCGCGACGAACGGCGCTTCCCCACCGCCACGGGCCGGGCCAACTTCACGGCCGCGCCCGTCGAGTTCCCCGAACTGCCCGAGGGCCGGCTCCTGTTGCAGACGCTGCGCTCCCACGACCAGTACAACACCACCATCTACGGCCTGGACGACCGCTACCGGGGGATCAGGGGCGGCCGCCGCGTCGTCCTGGTGAACCCCGAGGACGCGGCCGCCCTCGGCCTCGCCGACGGCGCGTACACCGACCTCGTCAGCGAGTGGAGGGACGGCGTCGACCGCCGCGCGGACGGCTTCCGCGTCGTCCACTACCCCACCGCCAGGGGGTGCGCGGCCGCCTACTACCCGGAGACCAACGTCCTGGTCCCGTTGGACGCCACGGCGGACGTCAGCAACACCCCCGCCGGCAAGTCCCTCATCGTGCGCTTCGAGAACACCCGCTGACCTTGTTCTTTATCTACCAAGATCTTCCGGGCTTGCCGATGGCCTTGAGGGTCTGGGGGCGTTTGGCGATCTTGCCGACGTCGTAGCGGGGTGCCCGGTGTCGGTTCTTGGCGCCGGGTGGTCGTCCGGGGCCGGCACCGCAGGGTTTGGGAACACGGGCCGGGCAGACGAGGTGAGCGCGGATGTTCCTGAACCCCCGGCGGGCCCGGGCGGGGGTGAGCCGGCCGGAGGCGGTGGGCTTCTCCCAGGGTCGGCGGAGGTCCACGGCGAGAGGGCAGGCGAGCCGGAGCTGGGTGTGAGCGACGATCAGGATCCAGGTCCAGCGGTCCGCCGCCTCGGGAGTACGGAGTTTCGGGGTGGTCCAGCCGAGGGTCTGCTTCGCGAAGCGGAAGGTGTGCTCCAGATCGAAGCGGCGGAGAAACGCCTGCCAGAAACGGTCCACATCGTCCGGAGTGGCACCAGTCTTCGAGGACCACAACCACACCGGCCGAGCGTCCCGGTCCCTCGACAGATACTCGACCCTCAACCGGATCAACGTGCCCTCGACCAAGGGGAGTTCGCCGTCGTGGTCCAGCCATGAGGAGCGGTGGGTCAGCCGGGGGTGGACCCGGTCCCATGCCCGTGTTTCGGCCTTGCCGTAGTTGGTGGTGTCGGTGATCGCGGGCTCGGGCCAGTTCTCCGGCTTGGTGAAGCGGAACTCCGGGCCGTGCTTGGGTGGCCGGCCGTTCATCCCCGGCCGGCGGGGCGGCTTCGGCAGGCGCATGACACGGTCGGAGCGGATCCGGCCGACCAGCTCGATGGGCAGGTCACGCAGGACCCAGGACAGGCGGGTGACGTCGTAGCCGGCATCGCTGACGATCACGATGTGCGGGTCCCCGGTCTGCCACTGCCCTGCGGCGATGAGCCGCTCGACGACTCCCCGCAGTTGGGCGGCGGTGACCGCAGTCGCATCGTCGACAGGGCCGAGCCGGACCGCGTCCAGGATCGCGGTCCAAGACGTGGCGCCCGGCTCCAGCACGGCCACGAAGGAATACGGCCAGCCCGGGATGAACTGTGACGCCGTCTTCGCCCGGCCGTAGACGTGGCAGAAGAGCCGTTCCGCCGAGCATGGCGCGTCCGAGCGAAGCCACGGTGAGACATCGACGGCAAGGACCAGGCGTCCGCCGTCGAAACGCGGCAGCGACAGCCCGGCCAGCACCGTCCGCAGCCGATCGGTGTCGATCCGGCCGTGGTTCAGGCCGCCGTACATCGCTCCGTGCCCACGACGGTGTTCGGGCAACAGCGTCAGGTCCACCGGGGACTTCACCGCACCGTCGGCACACAGCACCGCGTCCGCCAGCTCGAACAACTCATCGCGCCGGGCGGTCAGACACTCATAGAACTCGCCCCGGAAGCGTGACGCTTCCCTCCGTACGGCATCAAGCAGCAGACTCACCCTCACGGCCTTCGTCTTGGTCAGTGCACCTTGGGCGGAGCACATGATCAGACGAAACCCGCTCCCACGTCCGACGAATCTCCAGGTGAGCGACTCAGTTCGAGACACCGTTCGAGGCCGGAAGAAAAAGAACAAGCTGGCCAGCATCGCCGTACAAGCACACCACCGCCCCCACCGCGGCCGCGTGCGCGACCGTCCGCAACACCGACCGCACAGCGGGCGTATGCACCACCTGCGCGCCCGGGACGCAGGACCGGGACCTGTGCCAGATGTTTCTGCTCCCGCAGGAAGACCTGCCCGCCGGCGCCTTGGCCGGCCACGACGTTCAAGCCCAGCTCGCTGAGCGGATCCGGCCCGCTTGGCCCAGCCACCACGGGTTCCCGCTCAACCAGCAAAGCCCGCCCTGCCCGCCGGTCTCTGCGGATCACCCGGTGCAGCGTCGACGCCGAAGGCACCGAGGCCCCGCCAGCCGGCGTCTCAGCTCAGCGACGTTCCCTCCGGCCTCGCCCAGCAGTGCCCACACCTCGTCCGACACCGCATACCCCTGCCGGACCCCGGCTTCCATCTGCCCGGTCGCCTTCGCCTGCTCCAGCCAGCGCCACACCGTACGCTCCGAAACACCCACCGTCTCAGCGACCGCACGCACATGCCGCGTGGCCAGCTCCCCGCCTGCTGCCGCTCCAGCAGACGACGCACCACCAACCCCCTGGGCAGCACAGACCCACGACCGGCCCTTACATCTTGATCCACCCCATGATCACATCGGCCGGACCAACCTCAGCGCATAAGAACTTTCGAACCTGAGACAACATCAGCTGCCATGAGATGAAGCGCCACAACAGCGATCCCACCCATCATCCTCTCATCCCATGACAGCGCCTGCCCACCCGTGAAAACCCACTGACCAGCCCCGCAACGCCCATCCCCGGACCAGCGCGACCGACGCTCACCACCACCGACACCAACTCGAGAGATCGCACCCAGCTCGGTGCCGGCTTCGGGGTCTCGACCGCGACCGCCGGCCGGTACGTCACCGAGACCCTCGATGCGCTCGCCGGCCACGCCCCCGACCTGCACACCGCCCTCGCCGCGGTCGATCCGCTCGACTTCGTCGTCGTGGACGGGACCCTCGTCCCCACCGATCGCATCCGTGCAGATCAGCCGTACTACTCGGCCAAGCACAAGCGCCACGGCATGAACGTGCAGGTCATCGCCACTGCGAACGGAACACCCCTGCGGTTCTCCCGCGCACTGCCCAGCAGAACCCACGACCTGACAGCCGCCCGCGCCCACGGCGTCGTGCAAGCCTGCCTGTCTCAACAGATCCTGGTCCTGGCCGACAAGGCCTACCGCGGGGCGAACGCCACCTTCCGCACCCCCTACTACGGCCGTGACCTGCCCGAACGCCACAAACAGTTCAGCAAGGACCACGCCCGGCTCCGGGCACCGGGCGAGAGGGGCCTTCACCCGCCTGAAACGGTGGCAGATCCTCCGCAAAGCCCGCTGCAGCACCAACCGCATCAGCCGAATCGCCGCCGCCATCCACACCATCGAGATCGCCTGGCGCTCAGAATGAGAAAGCCAAGCCCGCGAAGGTAAATGTCAATTTAACCAGTAAGGTGAAGCCAAACAAGACAATTCTGTCATTCGAAACAGTAAACAGACGTTTCCTCTGCTACTGAGGGGGAGTGTGGAGCAATCGGGATCGTATACACGGGAGGGAATTGGACGTTTACAGTGCCAACGCCCCGTTGCACGACTGGCGGGAGTAAACCTCCGGGAGGGGTGTGGTTGTGCGAGAGTCACACGAGCCGAGAGTTTCTACAGCGGCTGGTGTGAGTTTAAGTGCCGTGACTTGAATGCATCGAGGAATACCCGCTGGCTAAATCGGCATATTGTTACCAGGTGATCATATATCTACTATGGGTATCGACTCAAGGGATCCCGCAGGTACAAGAAATGGGCCCTTCAACTGCAAAGCTCTCGAATTTCCGGAGCTTAAACCGAGAGGAACGAAATGGCCGGCGAATCTGGAAATGTAATTGCGAAATGCACAGGAGTGATCACCGCGACAAAAGTTCTGCCGCCCAACGGCAGCCACGCTAGGTTCGAAACCTACTACTCAGGAACTGGCACCCTTGCAGGCCGCCGAGTCCGAGTTCTGATCACCTGCGAGGCGGAGAATATCGGCACGAACGCGGTTTCCGGAACCGCGCACGGGATCTTCACCTCGATCGACGGCTCCGGCACCGCCACGTGGCGCGCCGGCGGAGCCGGCTACGGAGCGGAAGGCGTCACGGAGCTTGTCTGGAAGGGCTACATGGCCGTGGAGAGCCAGTCGCCAGAGTTCGCTGACCTCGACGGCCGCCTCCTGCGCCTCGTCGTCAAGGAAGGAGCTGACGGCAAGGTCACCTACAAGGCCGTAGCCTGGGAGTAAAAGAGTCCTATCCGTCTTTACTCTGAGCTGGTCAGGTGAAGGGATAACCTCGAAGGGCCCTGACCCCGGATGTTGGACACACGAGACACTGGATCCTGCGGATCTGAGAACGGATATCTCGTGGTCATGAAGAACTACCCGCCGGAGTTCAAGGCGGACGCGGTCGCGCTGTACGAGTCGCGTCCGGATGCGACGATCAGGTCGGTCGCAGCCGATCTGGGGATCAACCCGGAGACGCTGCGGAACTGGGTAAGGGCAGCTCGGGTGTGCCGTCCCCGAGGACGGCGGACACAGGAACCAGCCCTGCCGCCGGCACCGCTGGAAGCGGAGAACGCCGCCTTGCGGAAGAAGGTCCGTGAGCTGGAGGAGGAACGGGAGATCCTTCGGAAAGCGGCGAAGTATTTCGCCGGGGAGACGCGCTGGTGCACCGCTTCCAGTGTGTCGCCGACCTCCAGCGCCGTCACGGCGTGAAGCGGCTCTGCAGCATCCTCGGCGTCAGCCGCTCGAGCTTCTACTACTGGCGCCGGACGGCTGCGGACCGGGCCGCCCGGCAGGTGGCCGACGCCCGTCTGACCGCCCGCTACGGGCGGTGCACCAGGAATCGGACGGCACCTACGGAGCCCCGAGGATCACCGCCGAGCTCCGCGAGGAGAACGGTGTCGCGGTCAACCACAAGCGCGTCGCCAGGATCATGCGGGAGTCGGGGATCGAAGGGGTCCGGTTGCGCCGCCGACACCGCACCACCGTCCCCGACCCGGCCGCGGCCAAGGCACCGGACCTGATCGGCCGCGACTTCACCGCCGAACGCCCGAACACGAGGTACGTCGGCGACATCACCTACCTGACCATCGGCGGCGGGAAGTTCTGCTGCCTCGTGACCGTGATCGACCTCGCATCACGCCGTCTGGCCGGGTGGGCGATCGCCGGCCACATGCGCGCGGACCTCGTTACCGATGTCCTGGCGGCAGCGGTCCGAACCCGCGGCAGTCTCGCCGGATCGATCATGCACACCGATCACGGAGCTCAGTACACGAGCAGGGATTTCGCCGAATCTTGCAGGTCAGCAGGGGTCCGACGGAGCATGAGCGCGGTCGGGTCCAGCGCGGACAACGCACTCGCCGAGTCCTTCAACGCGACCTTCGAACGCGAAACCCTGCAAGTACGAAAGAGCTGGCCGACCGAGCGCGAGGCCCGACTCGACGCCTTCCGATGGCTCCACCGCTACAACACCCGACGCCGACACTCCCACCTCGGACAACGATCACCGATCGCCTTCGAGAACGCCCTCCACCGCACACCAACTACGCTGGCACAAGCCGCATAACCCGTGTTCAGGATTCGGGGTCAAGGCCCCAAGACCGTCAAACGCCCCCAGACCCTCAAGGCCATCGGCAAGCCCGGAAGATCTTGGTAGATAAAGAACAAGCTGACGCGGCGCGGCCGCCTCCCCGCGCGGGCCGCCGATGCGGGCCATCCCCTAAGCGTGCGCTCAGCGGTCTGATAGGAACGGGTCACACAGCAGTGATCCAGCGCAGACGATCGGAGCCGGTCCCATGGGCGAGCCCACCGCACCCACCTTCCCGAAGGACGTCATCGCCGAGTACGCCGCACTCGGCGTCGACCTCCCAGCCCTCTTCTCCGCCGGCCACCTCGGAGAGCGCATGGGCGTGACCATCGTCGAGGCCTCGGCCGAGCGCGTGGTCGGCACCATGCCCGTCGAGGGCAACACCCAGCCCTACGGCCTCCTGCACGGCGGCGCCTCCGCCGTTCTCGCCGAGACCCTGGGCTCGGTCGGCTCCATGCTGCACGGCGGCCCCACGAGGCTCGCCGTGGGCGTCGACCTCAACTGCACCCACCACCGGGGCGTCCGCAGCGGCCTGGTGACCGGCGTCGCCACCCCGGTGTACCTGGGCCGCACCGCCGCCACGTACGAGATCGTCATCACGGACGAGCGGGACAAGCGGGTCTGCACCGCGCGCCTCACCTGCATGATCCGCAACGCCCCCCGGCCCGAGGCGGACTGACCTCCGCCCGGCCCCGCCCCCCTCGGCCCGACCGGTACGCGCACCGCGCGTACCGGTCGGGCCGCACCATTCCCTCCCGAGGGCACGGCCGTTGACCGACACACTCGGTCAACCCCCTTGACCGCATGGCTTGTTCCGTGAGCCACTCAACAGCCACAGCGGCACCGCCGGCCCCCTGAGGGCTCCCATCGTCGTCACGCTGCGTAACAGGCGGACGGTAGGGAATCCGGCCACGCTCCCCGGCCCCAGGCCACGGGAGCGCTTCGTCGCGCCCCCGGCCGGAGCGCCCTCGCGTCAGCACCATGATCGCTCAAGCCCCTTAGCAGAGCTGCGAGTTCTCACAATGTGGTCATGACGCAGTCCCGGCCAAACCCACACATGCGCGCACCGGAACCTCAAGTCCTGCTCAAGGGCATAACAAGAGAGTCACATCCGCCGCCGACCCATCCCGGACTCCGTCGGCTGCCCTTAGAGTCACGGCCAGTCACCGCGCCGCCGGGCGCGTCTGCTGCACGGCCCCCTGCACGACCCAGTACGGCCCGGCGAGCGACACGGCACCTCAAGCCGAGGAGGCCGCGCCAGGGAAAGGACCTTTCGTGCGACACCGTTCTTCGCTCATACTCACCGCAGTGCTCACCACCGGAGCGCTGACGCTCACCGCCTGCGGATCGCGGGACGAAGGCAGCAAGGGCGGCGGCGACAGCGGCGGCAAGACCACCGTCGTCATCGGTGTCGACGCGCCCCTGACCGGATCGCTCTCCGCGCTCGGCCAGGGCATCAAGAACTCCGTGGACCTCGCGGCCAAGACCGCGAACAAGAACAACGAGGTCCCCGGCATCGAGTTCAAGGTCGAGGCCCTCGACGACCAGGCCGTCCCCGCCTCCGGGCAGGCCAACGCCACCAAGCTCGTCGGCAACTCGGCCGTCCTCGGCGCCGTCGGCCCGCTGAACTCGGGCGTCGCCCAGTCCATGCAGGGCGTCTTCGAGAAGGCCGACCTCGCCCAGGTCTCCCCCGCCAACACCAACCCGTCGCTCAGCCAGGGCGACGACTGGGCCAAGGGCGACGCCAAGCGCCCCTTCACGACCTACTTCCGCACCTGCGCCACCGACGTGGTCCAGGGCAAGTTCGCCGCCCAGTACCTCTTCAACGACGCCAAGAAGAAGAAGGTCTACGTCGTCGACGACAAGCAGACCTACGGCGCCGGCCTCGCCGCGATCTTCTCCGCGGAGTTCCAGCGCCTCGGCGGCAAGGTCGTCGGCACCGACCACGTCACGGTGAAGGAGACCGACTTCTCCAGCACCGCCGACAAGGTCAAGGCCTCCGGCGCCGACTCGGTCTACTACGGCGGCCAGTACCCCGAGGGCGGCCTGCTCTCCGACCAGATCAAGAAGACCGGCGCCAAGATCCCCACCATGGGCGGCGACGGCATCTACGACCCCGCCTTCATCAGCGCCTCCGGCGAGGCCAACGACGGCGACTTCGCCACCTCCATCGGCTACCCGGTCGAGGCCCTGCCGACCGCCAAGAAGTTCATCGTGGACTACAAGGCCGCCGGCTACAAGGACCCGTACGCGGCCTACGGCGGCTACTCCTTCGACGCCGGGTGGGCCATCGTCCAGGCCGTCAAGGCCGTCGTCGCCGACAACGACGGCAAGCTCCCCTCGGACGCCCGCGCCAAGGTCGTCGAGGCCCTGTCCAAGGTCTCCTTCGACGGGGTGACCGGCAAGGTCTCCTTCGACGAGTTCGGTGACACCACCAACAAGCAGCTCACCGTCTACCAGGTCCAGAAGGGCGCCTGGAAGGACGTCAAGAGCGCCACGTTCGAGGACTGACCGGTCGGCCCACGGCCCCCGGACCCACCTGACCCACACCGCGCGAGGGCGCAAACAGCGCCCTCGCGCGGAGTCATATCCGACAAGCTCATCGGAGGCTCTGCGGTGCACGAACTGCCGCAACAGCTGGCCAACGGCCTCGCCCTCGGCGCCCTCTATGGCCTCATAGCCATCGGGTACACCATGGTGTACGGCATCGTCCAGCTCATCAACTTCGCCCACGGCGAGATCTTCATGATCGGGGGCTTCGGCGCCCTGACCACCTACATCATGCTCCCCAGCGGGACCACGCTCCTGCTGGCCATCCCGCTGATGATCATCGGTGGCGCCATCGCCTCCGTCGCCGTGGCCACGGCCGCGGAGCGGTTCGCCTACCGGCCCCTGCGCGGCGCCCCGCGCCTCGCCCCGCTCATCACCGCGATCGGCCTCTCGATCGTGCTCCAGCAGCTCGTCTGGGGCTTCTACCCCGACGCGAAGAAGCCCCGGAGCTTCCCCGAGTTCCCCGGCGAATCGTTCAAGCTGCTCGACAACCTCTACCTCCAGCGCGCCGACGCGTTCGTCCTCGTCCTCGCCCCGCTCTGTATGCTCGCGCTCGGCCTCTTCGTCAGCAAGAGCCGCAGCGGCCGGGCCATGCAGGCGACCGCCCAGGACCCGGACACCGCCAAGCTCATGGGCATCAACACCGACCGCATCATCGTGATGGCCTTCGCCATCGGGGCGGCGTTCGCCGCGGTCGCCGCGGTCGCGTACGGCGTCGACAAGGGCCAGATCAACTTCGAGATGGGCTTCGTCCTCGGGCTCAAGGCCTTCACCGCCGCCGTCCTCGGCGGCATCGGCAACATCTACGGAGCCATGGTCGGCGGCGTCGCCCTCGGCCTCGCCGAAGCCCTCTCGATCGCGTACATCGAGGAGATCCCCGGAATGCAGCAGCTCGGCGGCGGCGCCTGGGCCAACGTCTGGGCCTTCGCCCTCCTCATCGTCGTCCTCCTCGTCAGGCCGCAGGGCCTGCTCGGCGAGCGCGTCACGGATCGGGCGTGATACCGATGACCACCAGCACCCACGAGACGGCGCCCGTCCTCGCCCTGCCCTCGGCGGCGGCCCGCGCCGGCACCGCCGCCGGAGCCGCGCTGACCCTCGGCTCCACCTTCCTCGCCTGGACCTGGACGTCGGCGTTCCCCGGCGACCTGACCGTCACCGGCTACCCCGGCGGCCTCCAGGTCCTCACCCTGGTCGGCGCGGCGCTGACCCTCCTCTTCGCCGTGGCCGGCTACGGCGTCCGCGGCCTGGGGTGGCTCAACCCGGCCCGGAGCGACAACGCGGCCTTCCTGCTCGCCCTGGGCACCTTCGCCACCACCTGGTTCACCACCGTCGCGATCGCCGTCGAGCTGCGCGGCTTCGCGAACCTGGAGCCCGGCGGGTTCGCCGCGATGGCCGTCTCCCTCCTCACCGTGGTCGCGGCCCTGGGGCTGCCGCTGGACCGGCGCGCCGAACCCCCGACGCACCAGTGGAAGCCGCCGGCCCTCCTGCGGCTCAGCTCCGACCCCGCGAAGACCGAGCGCCCCATAGCGCTCCCCTCCTGGGTCGAGATCCTGATCATCGTCGCCGCGTTCGGCGTCGGTCTCCTCGTCGTCACCTACGGCATCGACACCGAGTACCCGGAGCTGTTCGTCGGCTACCTGATCATCTGCGGCTTCGGGATGACCGCGCTCGCCCAGGCCGGTCTCACGGCCCGGCTCTCGGCGCTGACCGCCAAGTACCGCTCCATCGCCGTGGCCGCGGCCTTCGTCGCCGCGGCGGCCTTCCCCTTCACCCAGGACACCGACCAGTTCACCCTCATCGCGGTCAACATCCTCATCTTCGCGACCGTGGCGCTCGGGCTGAACATCGTCGTCGGCCTGGCGGGCCTCCTGGACCTCGGTTACGTCGCCTTCCTCGGCGTCGGCGCCTACACGGCCGCCCTCGTCTCGGGCACCACCGCGTCCGCCTTCGACGTCCAGTTCCCCTTCTGGGCCTCCGTGCTGACCGGCGCCGCCGTCTCGCTGATCTTCGGCGTGGTCATCGGGGCGCCGACGCTGCGCCTGCGCGGCGACTACCTGGCCATCGTGACCCTCGGCTTCGGCGAGATCTTCCGCATCGCCGTCGGCAACCTCGACGGCGTCTCCGGACCGCAGATCACCAACGGCCCCAACGGCGTGCCGAACATCCCGGACCTCGACTTCTTCGGGTACGACTTCGGCGAGTCGCACACGGTCCTCGGCTTCGAGCTGGGCTCGTACGCCAACTACTACCTGCTCATGCTGCTCGCGATGGTCCTCGTGGTCCTCGTCTTCAGCCGGGCCGGCAGCTCGCGCATCGGCCGCGCCTGGGTCGCCATCCGCGAGGACGAGACCGCCGCCACCGCCATGGGCATCAACGGCTTCCGGGTCAAGCTGATCGCCTTCGCCCTCGGCGCCACGCTCGCCGGGATCGCCGGCACCGTGCAGGCCCACGTCCAGAGCACCGTCGTCCCCGAGATGTACGTGTTCGCCGGGCCCGTGCCGCCCAACTCCGCCTTCCTCCTCGCCGCCGTCATCCTCGGCGGGATGGGGACCATCAGCGGGCCCCTCATCGGCGCCACGCTCCTCTACATGATCCCGGCGAAGCTCCAGTTCCTCCAGGACTACCAGCTCCTCGGCTTCGGCCTCGCGCTCATCCTGCTCATGCGCTTCCGTCCCGAGGGCCTCATCGCCAACCGGCGGGCCAAGCTGGAGTTCCACGAGAACGACCGGTCCGACGCGCCGGAGGAGACCCTGGCCGGCTCCACCTCCGGCACCACGAAGGCGGGGGCGTGACCACCATGACCACCACCACGACCGAGACCACCGCCCCGGTGCTCGACGCGAGCGGCGTCACCATGCGGTTCGGCGGGCTGACCGCCGTGCGCGGCGTCGACCTCACCGTCTCGGCGGGCGAGATCGTCGGACTCATCGGCCCCAACGGCGCCGGCAAGACCACCTTCTTCAACTGCCTCACCGGCCTGTACGTCCCCACCGAGGGCACGGTCCGCTACAAGGGCACGGTCCTGCCGCCCAAGCCCCACCTCGTCACCCAGGCGGGCATCGCCCGGACCTTCCAGAACATCCGGCTGTTCGCCAACATGACCGTCCTGGAGAACGTCCTCGTCGGACGCCACACCCGGACCAAGGAGGGCCTGTGGTCCGCCCTCCTGCGCGGGCCCGGCTTCCGGAAGGCCGAGGCGGCGTCCCACGCGCGCGCCATGGAGCTGCTGGAGTTCATCGGCCTCCAGGACAAGGCCGACCACCTCGCGCGCAACCTCCCCTACGGGGACCAGCGCAAGCTGGAGATCGCCCGCGCCCTGGCCAGCGATCCCGGCCTCCTCCTCCTGGACGAGCCCACCGCGGGCATGAACCCCCAGGAGACCCGCGTCACCGAAGAGCTCATCTTCGCCATCCGCGACATGGGCGTCGCCGTGCTCGTCATCGAGCACGACATGCGCTTCATCTTCAACCTGTGCGACCGCGTCGCCTGCCTCGTCCAGGGCGAGAAGCTCGTCGAGGGCACGCCGGGCGTCGTCCAGGCCGACGAGCGCGTCGTCGCCGCCTACCTCGGGACGCCGTTCGAGGGCGCCCCCGGAGGGGACGAGGTCGCCGAGGTCGAGGCCGCGGAGGCGCAGAGCACCACCCGTACGGAAGGGGAAGCCCAGTGACCGCCCTGCTGGAGGTCGAGGACCTCCGTGTCGCCTACGGCAAGATCGAAGCCGTCAAGGGCATCTCCTTCAGCGTGGAGGCCGGCCAGGTCGTCACCCTCATCGGGACGAACGGCGCCGGCAAGACCACCACGCTGCGGACGCTCTCCGGGCTCCTCAAGCCCTCGGGCGGCCGCATCACCTTCGACGGGAAGCCCCTGGGCAGCGTCCCCGCGCACAAGATCGTGGCGCTGGGACTCGCCCACTCCCCCGAGGGCCGCCACATCTTCCCCCGCCTCACCATCACGGAGAACCTCCAGCTCGGAGCGTTCCTCCGCACCGACAAGGCGGGCATCGAGCAGGACGTCCAACGCGCCTACGACCTCTTCCCCATCCTCGGGGAGCGCCGGAAGCAGGCGGCGGGCACCCTGTCGGGCGGTGAGCAGCAGATGCTCGCCATGGGGCGCGCCCTGATGTCCCGGCCGAAGCTGCTCATGCTCGACGAGCCCTCCATGGGCCTCTCCCCGATCATGATGCAGAAGATCATGGAGACCATCGTCGAGCTGAAGGCGGCGGGCACCACGATCCTGCTGGTCGAGCAGAACGCCCAGGCCGCCCTGTCCCTCGCGGACCGGGGCCACGTCATGGAGGTCGGCAGGATCGTCCTCTCCGGGCGCGGCGAGGACCTGCTACACGACGAGTCGGTCCGCAAGGCGTACCTCGGCGAGGACTGACCCTCCGGCCCGTACGCCAGAGGCCCGCACCCCGGTCGTCCGGGGTGCGGGCCTCTCGTGCGCTCCGGCCGCCCGCGGGGCTACTCGGCCGGCTTCTTCTTCTCCTCGGCGTCCGCGATCAACGCCTCGGCGAGCTGCTGCATCGACATCCGGCGGTCCATCGACGTCTTCTGGATCCACCGGAAGGCGGCCGGCTCGGAGAGCCCGTAGTCGGTCTGGAGGATGCTCTTGGCCCGGTCCACCAGCTTGCGGGTCTCCAACCGCTGCGAGAGGTCGGCGATCTCGCTCTCCAGCGCCTTCAGCTCCGCGAACCGCGACACCGCCATCTCGATGGCGGGCACCACGTCGCTCTTGCTGAACGGCTTCACCAGATACGCCATCGCCCCCGCGTCGCGGGCCCGTTCGACCAGGTCGCGCTGGGAGAACGCGGTGAGCATCAGGACCGGCGCGATGGACTCCTCGGCGATCTTCTCGGCGGCCGAGATCCCGTCGAGGACCGGCATCTTCACATCGAGGATGACGAGGTCCGGCCGGTGCTCACGGGCCAGCTCGACGGCCCGCTGCCCGTCGCCCGCCTCCCCGACGACGGAGTAGCCCTCCTCCTCCAGCATCTCCTTGAGGTCGAGGCGGATGAGGGCCTCGTCCTCGGCGATGACGACGCGGGTCGTCAGCGGCGGGACGTGCGACGTGTCGTCGTCGACGGCGTCTTCGGGCTGGGGCGACTCGGGGGTGGTCACGGGGCTCCTCGTCAGACAGGGGTGCAGCTCCCAAGAGCCTACCTAGTTGCGGTATGTTTGACGCACGGAGGGTCCTCGGTATCCTTCGTTTCGAAGGGGCCCCGGTAGCCCAGCGGCAGAGGCGATGGATTCAAAACCCATACAGCGTCGGTTCGAATCCGACTCGGGGCACTTCTCCTTCGATTCCATGGGCGAGCAGGAATCCGGCGATCGTGACGCGTCCGTCGCCGGGACACCGCCCCCCGGCGCGTAGGCGCAGAGCGTACGCCGAGCCCGCTGCCCGTACACACGGGCGGCGGGCTCGCTGTTCGTCGGAGGCGTCCGCCGACGTCCTCGCACGGCCACCGGCCGACGGCCCCGCGCAGCACGTCGCACCGCCTCCGCGGCCCGACGGGCGCCCGCGGCCCCGTGGACGCGCGCGCCGGGCCGGAGCGCCGTGCCGGCCCTCTACTTCGGGCTGTCGTCCTCGCCGATGTGGTGGACGCGGACCAGGTTGGTGGCGCCCGCGACGCCGGGCGGGGAGCCGGCGGTGATGACCACGACGTCCCCCTTCGCGCAGCGGCCGATCCGCAGCAGCTCCTCGTCGACCTGGGCGACCATCGCGTCCGTGGAGTCGACCTCCGGGCCGAGGAAGGTCTCGACGCCCCAGGTGAGGTTGAGCTGGGCGCGGGTGGCCTCGTCGGGGGTGAAGGCCAGCAGCGGGATGGGCGAGCGGTAGCGGGAGAGCCGCCGCGCGGTGTCGCCGCTCTGCGTGAAGGCGACGAGGAACCGCGCCCCGAGGAAGTCGCCCATCTCGGCGGCGGCTCGGGCCACCGCGCCGCCCTGGGTGCGGGGCTTGTTCCGCTCGGTGAGCGGCGGGAGGCCCTTGGCGAGCAGGTCCTCCTCGGCGGCCTCGACGATGCGGGACATGGTGCGCACGGTCTCGATCGGGTACTTGCCGACGCTGGTCTCGCCGGAGAGCATCACCGCGTCGGTGCCGTCGATGATCGCGTTGGCGACGTCGGAGGCCTCGGCGCGGGTGGGGCGGGAGTTGTCGATCATCGAGTCGAGCATCTGGGTGGCGACGATGACCGGCTTGGCGTTGCGCTTGGCGAGCTTGATGGCGCGCTTCTGGACGATCGGGACCTGTTCCAGGGGCATTTCGACGCCGAGGTCGCCGCGGGCGACCATGATGCCGTCGAAGGCGGCCACGATGTCGTCGATGTGGTCGACGGCCTGGGGCTTCTCCACCTTGGCGATGACGGGGAGGCGGCGGCCCTCCTCCGCCATGACGCGGTGGACGGCGTCGATGTCGCGCCCGGTGCGGACGAAGGAGAGGGCGATGACGTCCGCGCCGGTGCGCAGGGCCCAGCGCAGGTCGTCGACGTCCTTCTCGGAGAGGGCGGGGACGGAGACGGCGACGCCGGGGAGGTTGAGCCCCTTGTGGTCGGAGACCATGCCGCCCTCGATGACGGTGGTGCGGACGCGGGGCCCGTCGATCCCGGTGACCTCCAGGGTGACGCGGCCGTCGTCGACGAGGATGCGTTCCCCCTCGGCGACGTCGGCGGCGAGGCCGTCGTAGGTGGTGCCGCAGATGTGTTCGTCGCCTTCGAGCGGTTCCACGGTGATGGTGAAGCTCTCACCGCGTTCGAGGAGCACGGGTCCCTCGCGGAAGCGTCCGAGGCGGATCTTGGGGCCTTGGAGGTCGGCGAGGACGCCGACGCTGCGGCCGGTCTCCTCGGACGCCTTGCGCACGTGGCGGTAGCGCTGCTCGTGTTCGGCGTAGGTGCCGTGGCTCAGGTTGAAGCGGGCGATGTCCATCCCCGCTTCGACCAGGGCCTTGATCCGGTCGTACGTGTCGGTCGCGGGTCCCAGGGTGCAAACGATTTTCGCTCGGCGCATGGTGCGAGCCTAATCCTTACCTACGGGTAGGAACGGGGCCCCGCATGACGCCCCAACAACCGTGGGATGAAAGCTTGTTGACGGGTGTCGATGGCGCGGCGGGGCGTGCGGGCGGGTGGTCACCCCAGGGTCGGGGGGACGAGGGTGAAGGACGCCTCGACCTGGGCGTCGACGCTCTGCCGTACGGGTTCGAGGTCGAGGGGCGCGGCGCCGGCGGGCTCCGCGCCGGCGGACGCGAACCGGGGCTGCTCCCCGAAGGCGGCGCGCGCGAAGCGGGGGCCGCTGTGGACGCCGGTGTCGCTGAGTTCGAGGAGGGCGTCGAGGCGGGTGCCGAGGGCTTCGGCGTACTCGCGGGCGCGCTGGAGTGCTTCCCGGACGGCTCGGTGGCGGGCGTCGGCGTGGACCGGCGAGTCGGGGCGCAGGGCCCACCAGGGGCCGTCGACACGGGTCATCTCCTGGTCCGCGAGGCGGGCGACGAGCTCGCCGAGGGTCGCGAAGTCGCTGATGTCGATGGTGAGTTGGATGCTGCCGTGGTAGGCGCGGACGCGTTCTGCGCGGCCATGGCGGGCCAGTTCGGGTCGGATGGCGAGGGCGCCGGTCTCCAGCTTCTCGACGGCGTCGCCGTGACTCCTGAGGAGGTCGAGGGCGGCGGCGTTGCGGCGGGTGAGGTCGTCCAGGGTCGTGCGGCGGTCGGCGCCGCGGGCGGTGAGGGTGAGGGCGATGCGGGCGATCTCCGGCTCCACTTCGAGGTGGGCCTCGCCGCGCACGGTGACGTGGGGGGCGGCGGGGGTGCCGTACGGCCGGTGGGCGGTGTCCGGGGTCTCGGTCATGTGTTCACTGTGGCACGGTCGGTGGCCGGTGGCCCTGGTCCTTCCCTGTCGGGGCCGGGCCACCGGGGCGTCCGGGTCAGGTGGCCCGGCCGAGCGGGACGAGGGCGGAGTGCTGGGCGGGGACGCGGGCCGCGTGGGGGGCGAGGCCGAAGGTGGTGAACGCGGTGCGCTCGGGCAGGGGGTAGGGCTCCGCACCGGTGAGGTGGTTGAGGATGGTGGCGCTGCGCCAGGCGGCGAGCCCGAGGTCGGGGGCGCCCACGCCGTGGGTGTGGCGTTCGGCGTTCTGTACGTAGACGTGGCCGGTGACCGCGGGGTCCAGGACGAGGCGGTACCGGTCGTCGATGCGGGGGCGCCGGGAGGCGTCGCGGCTCAGGTAGCGGCCGAGGCCGCCGAGGATCGCGTCGAGGGGGCGTTCGCGGTAGCCGGTGGCGAGGACGACGGCGTCGGTGGCGAGGCGGGAGCGGGTGCCCTGCTGGGTGTGTTCGAGGTGGAGTTCGACGCGGCCGCCCGTGACGCGTCCGGCGGTGCGGACGCTGACGCCGGGGGTGAGGACGGCGTCGGGCCAGCCGCCGTGGAGGGTGCGGCGGTAGAGCTCGTCGTGGATGGCGGCGATGGTGTCGGCGTCGATGCCCTTGTGGAGCTGCCACTGGCGGGGGACGAGTTCGTCGCGGGCGGATTCGGGGAGGGCGTGGAAGTAGCGGCTGTAGTCGGGGGTGAAGTGCTCCAGGCCGAGCTTGGAGTACTCCATGGGCGCGAACGCCTGGGTGCGGGCCAGCCAGTGGATCCGCTCCGCGCCTTCGGGGCGGGCGCGCAGGAGGTCGAGGAAGACCTCCGCGCCGGACTGGCCGGAGCCGATGACGGTGATGTGCTCGGCGGCCAGGAGCCGTTCGCGGTGGCGGAGGTAGTCGGCGGAGTGCAGCACCGGGACCGACTCGGCTTCGGCGAGGGGCCGGAGCGGTTCGGGGACGAAGGGTTCGGTGCCGATGCCGACGGCGATGTGGCGGGCGTGGGCGCGGCCGAGGGCTTCGGCTTCGCCGTCGCGGCCGAGGTGGGTGAAGTCGACCTCGAACAGGGCCCGGTCGGCGTTCCAGCGGACGGCGTCGACCTGGTGGCCGAAGTGGAGGCCGGGGAGCTGTTCGCTGACCCAGCGGCAGTAGGCGTCGTACTCCGCCCGCTGGATGTGGAAGCGCTCGGCGAAGTAGAAGGGGAAGAGCCGGTCGCGGGTGCGGAGGTAGCTGAGGAAGCTCCACGGGCTGGCGGGGTCCGCGAGGGTGACGAGGTCGGCCAGGAAGGGGACTTGGAGGCTGGCGCCGTCGAGGAGGAGGCCGGGGTGCCAGTGGAAGGCGGGGCGCTGCTCGTAGAAGGCGGCGTCGAGCGGGCGGGGGTCGCCGGGGGCCGCGGGGACGCCGTGGGCGAGGGCGGCGAGGGAGAGGTTGAACGGGCCGATGCCGATGCCGACGAGGTCGTGCGGCTGGCCGGGGTCGAGGTCGGGCCGATCGGTCATCGCGGGGTGTCGCCTTCCGTGGGGTGAGGGGTGTCGGCCGCGGCGGGGTCGGCGGGCGGCGGGCCGGCCGGTCGGGGGGCCGGGTGGGGGCGCAGGTCGGAGGTGGTGCGGGTGACGAGGTCGATGAGGCTCTGGAGGTCCTCGGGGGTGGTGTGGGGGTTGAGGAGGGTCGCCTTGAGCCAGAGGCGGCCCTGGGCGTGGGCGCGGCCGAGGACGGCGTGGCCCCGGTGGAGGAGGGTGCGGCGGACGGTGGCGACGGTGCGGTCGTCGGCGCCGGTGGGGCGGAAGAGGACGGTGCTGATCGCGGGGCGGTCGTAGAGGTCGAGGCCGGGGGTCTTGGTGACGAGGTCGGCGAGCCGGTGGGCGTGGGCGACGGTGCGGTCGACGAGGTCGGCGAGTCCGCTGCGGCCGAGTGCCTGGAGGGTGACGGCGATCTTGAGCGCGTCGGGTCGCCGGGTGGTGCGCAGGGAGCGGCCGAGGATGTCGGGGAGGCCGGCTTCGGTGTCGTCGTCGGCGTTGAGGTAGGGCGCCCGGTGCTGGAGGGGGGTGAGGTGGTGGCGCTCGGGGACGGCGAGAATGCCGGCGGACGCGGGCTGCCAGCCGAGTTTGTGCAGGTCGAGGGTGACGCTGTCGGCGCGGTCGAGGCCGTGGAGCCGGGAGCGGTGGGTGGGGCTGAAGAGGAGGGGCCCGCCGTAGGCGGCGTCGACGTGGAGTTCGGCGCCGTGGGCGGCGCAGAGGTCGGCGACGGCGTCGAGGGGGTCGATCTCGCCGGTGTCGGTGGTCCCGGCCGTGGCGACGACGAGGAGGGGGCGCTGGAGGTCGGTGAGGGTTCGGGCGAGGGCGGCGGGGTCCAGGACGCCGGTGGGGGCGGGGACGACGACGGGTGCGGGCAGGCCGAGGAGCCAGGCGGCGCGGCCGACGCTGTGGTGGGCGCTGGCGGCGCAGACGGTCTGGACGGGCCCGTTGCGTTCGCGGGCGAGGAGCAGGGCGAGCTGGTTGGCCTCGGTGCCGCCGGTGGTGACGACGGCGTCGGGCGCGGGGGCGCGGGGGAAGACCTCGGCGGCGAGCGCGGCGGTGAGGTCGGCTTCGAGGGCGGAGGCGGCGGGGGCCTGGTCCCAGGAGTCCATGGAGGGGTTGAGGGCGCTGGCGGCGAGGTCGGCCGCCGCGGCGAGCGCGAGGGGCGGGGTGTGGAGGTGGGCGGCGCAGTGCGGGTGGGCGGGGTCCGCGGCGCCTTCGGCGAGGGCGGTGACCAGACTGCGCAGCGCCTGGTGGGCGCCGGTGCCGTGGTCGGGGATGAGGGGGTGGGCCGCGCTGCGGGTACGGGGGGTGACGGCGTCGGGTCCGCCGGCCGGGAGCGGGCCGCCGCGGAGGGCAGCGCCGTCGCGGAGCGCGGTGAGGACGGTGTCGAGGAGGGGGCGCAGGGCGTCGGGGCCTGCGACGCCTCCGGCGAGGGGCGGGGTGGGCATGGGTGGGGTGGTCCTTCGGGAGCGCGGGGGCGGGCATGTCAGCTTGTCCCGCGTTTCGGGTGGCGCGGCCGAAGAGACCAACGATCTGAACTCGAAAGGGGTACTGGTGACCGGTGCGACCCGATCGAGAGGGGCAAAGGTGGTATGGCTGTGCGACCCGTGGACGGCTGTACGGGGTGGGGGCGCGGCGGGACAGGCGGTCGTACGGCGGTGGCGGGCGCGGGCGGCTCGCACGGCGCGCGCGGGCGGGGCGGCGCGCCGGCCCGGTCGGCGGGCCCCGGCGGCCGGGCGGGGTACCGCGTTCGTACGGGCTGGTGGCGGGCGCGGGCGGCCCGCGCGGGACGGCGGGGCGCAGGGGCGCGCGCCCGCGCCCCGGTCGACGCTCGCCGCCTCCGGGCAGGGGTGCCATGTCGACACATCGGCAGGAAGCACCCCGGCCTACCGGCTCCCCGGCCCGGAGAGGCGAGGCGGAGGACGGTCGGCGGCGGACGCGGGGCGGCGGAACGTGAGGGCGTGCCGCCCCGCCGACCCGGCCCGGAGAGGGTGAGGGAGGACCGCCGGTGGCGAACGCGTACAGTCGGCACGGGACGCGCGGCACAGGCCCCGGCCCCGGTACGGTCCGCGCACACCGCCCGGCCGACCCGCGTGCGCACCCGCGCCCCGGAGAGAGTGAGGCGGAGGACCGCCGGTGGCGCGCGTACAGCCGGCACGGCACGCGCGGCACAGGCGCGGGCCCCCGCCCGGACCGCGCCCGGCCGCCCGGCCCCCCACGTGCGCACCAGCGGCCCGGAGGGGCCGGACGCGGGCGGCGAGGCGCGAGGGCGTGTCGCGCGCGTCCCCCGGCCCGGAGAGGGTGAGGCGGCGTGCCGACGGCGGCCGGCCCGGTGACGGCGGAGGCGCCGGGCCAGGCGCGGGAGCACCGGCGGGCGGGGGGGGCGGAGCGTCCGCGCGGGTCAGCCGGCGGTGGCCGTGCGGACGGCGAGGGCGCGGCGGAGGTCGTCGAGCTGGTCGACGAGCCTGCGGCGCAGGGCCGGGGTGAGGGCCGGGTCCTCCAGGGCGCGGGCGCCGGTGGCGAGGCTCTCGGCGTCGACGGCGTACGCGGGGAAGGCGTGGCGTCCTGCGGCCTCCGCGATGGCCGGGCCCCGGCGGGCGGCGAGGGCGGCGGCCTCGCGGTAGAAGCGGGGCACGTAACCGCTGAGCAGTTCCTCCTGGCCGGGCTGCCAGAAGCCCTGGGCGGTGGCGGTGAAGAGGTAGTTGGAGAGGGTGTCGTCGGTGAAGAGGGCGTCCCAGGCGGCGGCCTTGGCCTCCGGGGTGGGCAGGGCGGCCCGGCAGCGGGCGGCGCCTTCGCGGCCGGTGGCGCTGGGGTCGGCCGCGAGGGCGGCGTCGATGGCGGCCTCGTCGGTGGCGCCGAGGGCGGCGAGGCGGGTGAGGATGCGCCAGCGCAGCTCGGGGTCGAGCTCCGGGCCGCCGTGGACGGTGTCGTCGTCGAGCCAGCTCCGGAGGGTGTCGGGCTGGGAGGCGGCGTCGATGAAGTGGCGTACGGCGGTGAGGCGCAGGCCGGGGTTGGAGCCGTCCTCGGTGCGGCGGATGAGGTCGCGGCAGAGGCTGGTGAGGGTGGCGAGCGCGGCCGGGCGGTCCGCGGGGGCGGTGTAGCGGGCGGCGATCTGCCCGGCGGCGAAGGAGAGGACGCCCTGCACGAGGGCGAGGTCGCTCTCGTACGGGAGGTGGGCGCGGGCGGCGGCGAGGTAGGCGGCCGGGGCCAGGTCGCCGTCGCGGACCATGTCGCGGGCGGTGTTCCACACGACGGCGCGGGTGAGGGGGTCGGGGAGGCCGGAGAGGTCGGTCAGGACGGTGTCCCAGGAGACGGCGTCGAGGCGGACCTTGGCGTACGTGAGGTCGCCGTCGTTGAGGACGACGAGGGCCGGCCGGCGGCCGGGGCGGACGGTGGGCTCGTCGTCGCCGGGCACGTCGATCTCGAAGCGGTCGCGCAGGGCGAGGTGGCCGGGGCCCGCCTGGGTGTTGAGGGCGTGGTCGTAGACGCCCGCGGTGACGCGGTGGGGGCGGCTGCCGTCGCGGGTGACGGTCAGGGCCCAGGACTGCCCGGTCCCGCCGGGCTCGGCGCTCTCGGTGATGTCGGCGGTGAGGGTGTCGACGCCGGTGGTGCGCAGCCACCGCTCCGCCCAGGCGTGGACGTCGCGGTCGGTGGCGGAGGCCAGGTTGTCGATGAAGTCGGCCAGGGTGGCGTTGGCGAACCGGTGCCGGGCGAAGTGGGCGTTGATGCCGGCGAGGAAGTCCTTCTCCCCCAGCCACGCGACGAGTTGGCGCAGGGCGGAGGCGCCCTTGGCGTAGCTGATGCCGTCGAAGTTGAGGAGGGCGGACGCGGTGTCGGGGACGGCGTCGGGCGCCGGGGCCACGGGGTGGGTGGAGGGGCGCTGGTCGGCGTCGTACCCCCATCCCTTGCGGTCGACGCCGAAGTCGACCCAGGTGTCGGGGAAGCGGGCCTCGCCCGCTCGGCGGGGGTTGAGGGCGCGGGGGAAGGCGGCCTCGGCGAGGGTCTGGTAGCCCATGTACTCGGCGAAGGACTCGTTCAGCCAGATGTCGTCCCACCAGGTCAGCGTCACGAGGTCGCCGAACCACATGTGGGCCATCTCATGGGCGATGGTGACGGCGCGGGTCTGGCGCTCGGTGTCGGTGACGGCGGAGCGGTAGACGTAGGCGTCGCGGAAGGTGACGAGTCCGGGGTTCTCCATGGCGCCCGCGTTGAACTCGGGGACGAAGGCCTGGTCGTAGGAGTCGAACGGGTAGGGCTCGTCGAACTTCTCGTGGTAGCGGTCGTAGCAGGCGCGGGTGATGTCGAGGATCTCCTCGGCGTCGGCGTCCAGGTACGGCGCGAGCGAGCGGCGGCAGTGGAGGCCGAAGGGAAGCCCGGCGTGCTCGGTGGTGACGGAGTGCCAGGGGCCCGCGGCGACGGCGACGAGGTAGGTGGAGATCAGGGGGGTGGGGGCGATGGACCAGCGGCCCTCCCCCGTGCGCTCGGCGATGCCGTTGCCGAGGACGGTCCAGCCCTCGGGGGCGGTGACGTCGACGGCGAAGACGGACTTGAGGTCGGGCTGGTCGAAGGCGGCGAAGACGCGTTGCACGTCGTCCAGGAAGAGCTGGGTGTAGACGTAGGTCTCGCCGTCGGCGGGGTCGGTGAAGCGGTGCATCCCCTCGCCGGTGCGCGAGTAGCGCATGGCGGCGTCCACGCGCAGCTCGTGGGGGCCGGGGGCGAGGCCGGTGAGGGGGTAGCGGTTGCCGTCGAGGAGGGCGGGGTCCAGGGGCTGTCCGTCCAGGCTGACCGAGCGCAGGGTGGCGGGCTTGATCTCGACGAAGGTGTCTCCGGCCGAGCGGGCGGTGAACCGGACGGTGGTCCGGGAGTCGAACGTCTCCTCGCCGGTGGTGAGGTCGAGGGCGATCGTGTACCGCTCCACGTCGATGATCTGGGCTCGGGTCTGCGCTTCGTCGCGCGTCAGTACGGACATGGCCCCATGCTGCCGTACGGGGTGCGCGGGGGCCCAGGGGGTTCTCCCTCGGCGGACGGGCGGCGTACGGAGGTCGCGGGCCGGGCGGTCGTACGGGCGGTGCGGGCGGTCGGGTCGTCGGCCGTCTCCGCCGCGCCCCGGCGGGAGGGGGCGGTCAGGCCCCCGCGGCGGTCCCGGACGCGGCGCCGCCGTTCCCCGCCTCGTCCGCGATGCGCTCGTGGTGGCGGATGACCTCGGCGATGATGAAGTTCAGCAGCTTCTCCGCGAACGCCGGGTCCAGGTTCGCGCTCTGCGCCAACTGCCGGAGGCGGGCGATCTGGCGGGTCTCGCGCGCGGGGTCGGCGGGCGGCAGGCGGTGGTCGGCCTTGAGGCGGCCGACCTGCTGGGTGGCCTTGAAACGCTCGGCCAGCATGTGGACGACGGCGGCGTCGATGTTGTCGATGCTCTCGCGCAGCCGGTTCAGCTCGGCCTGTACGGACGCGTCGATCTCGCTCGTGCTCATGGTGAGCGAGCTTAGACGCACTCCGTCACGTCCCGTTCGGCGGCGGGTCCTCCGGGAGGGGACCCCTGTTCGCGGCGGGCGGAGCGGCGGGGCCCGGAGCGGGGGGTCGGCGGGCGGAGGCACGGCCGCGCCGCACGGACGCGGCGGGCCCGGTGCGCGCCGGCCGGGCGCCCGCGCGGAGGGGGCGCGTTCGCACGGGAGGGGCGCGCCCGCGCGGGAGGGAGGGGGCGCCCGTCCGGACGGGCGCCCCCGAGTGGTTCAGCCGCGCTCACCCGGCCGGGGCCGGGCGGTGGGCGGCGTCAGAGCGTGGCGGCGGCGGAGGCGATGGCCGAGGCGAAGGTCGACACCTCGGTGTAGACGCCCGGATAGTCGGGACGGGCGCAGCCCTGGCCCCAACTGACGATGCCCACCTGGACCCACGCACCCGCGTCGTCCCGGCGGAACATCGGGCCGCCGGAGTCGCCCTGGCAGGTGTCGACGCCGCCGGTGCCCAGGTATCCGGCGCACAGCTCCTCGGCCGCGACCAGCTCGCTGCCGTAGGCGGCCCGGCAGTCGGCGTCGGAGACGTAGGGCACCTGGGCCTTGAGGAGGTAGCGCTGCTGGCTGCCGCCCTCGCGGTTGGCGCCCCACCCGGCGACGGTGAAGGTGCCCTGGTTGTACGCGGTGGTGGTGGCGGTCTTGAGGGTGGGCAGGTTGATCGGCTGCGCGAGCTTGATCAGCGCCCAGTCCTTGCCGGTCCCGTTGTAGCCGGGGGCCTGGAGGACCTTGGTGGACCTGACCTTGATGGCGCTGGAGGACTGGAGGTCGACGACGCCGGCGGTGGCGGTGATCGAGGTGTTGTTGCCCGATCCGCTGACGCAGTGGGCGGCGGTGAGGACGATGTCCTTGGCGTAGAGGGAGCCGCCGCAGCCCATGGAGAGCCGGACCATGAACGGGAACTCGCCCTGGGCGGCGCGGGTCCCGCCGACGACGGGGTTGGGGGCCGCGGTGGCGGTGGCGGGCTGGAGCCCCACGGTCGCGACGGCGACGGCGGCTACGGCGACGGAGCATCTCTTCAGCGCACGCAGGATCTGCTTCACGGGCTGCCTTCCTTCGGGGGAACGACGTGTGGGGGTGCGGTGGGAGCTTCCTGTGGGATGCGCGCGGTCCGGCACGCACGGGTCCGGCCGGAGCGGCGCACCCGGCGCCGCAGCCAGCTTGGTCATGCACCCGACAAGAACGCTCCGATTATCGGGAGCCGTTCACCGCCCCCACAAGGCGCACTTTCCGGCCAAGATCATCATGCTGGGCGGCCACCGCTTCCGGCCGACTCCCCGGCCCGGCCTACAGTGGATTCCCTCGGATGTCGCGGAGGGGGTGCGGACGTTGGCCGACCGCCCCCCGGTCCCGCCGGTCGTCCGCGGCTTCCCGCACCTGGACACCGTCCGCTCCGCCGTCACCGCCCTCTACCGGCGGCTCTCCGTCGACGGGGTCCGCGCCTACGCCCCCAGCCTCGCGCCCGCCGACGCCGTCTTCCCGGACGGGGCCGACCCGCACCTCGGCGCCCAGCGGGTGGCCCGCTCCCTGGCCCGGCACCTGCGCCTGCCCGACGCCCGCGTGACCGTCGGCTTCCGCGCCATGGAGCACGCGGCGAGCGTCGAACTCACCGCGGGCCCCGCGTACTTCATCGAGCTGAACGACCGCTTCCGCACCCACCGCAGGGACGTCGGCGCAGCGCTCGCGCACGAGATCGCCCATCTGCTGCTGCACCGGCTCGGCCTGGAGTTCCCCGGCACCCGGGCCAACGAGATTTTGACCGACACGGCCACCGCCTACCTCGGCGCGGGCTGGCTGCTGCTGGACGCCTTCCGGGAGGACGCCACCACCCGCCAGAAGCTCGGCTACCTGACCCCGGAGGAGTTCGGATACGTCCTGGCCCTGCGGGCGTTCGCCTTCGACGAGGACCCCTCCCCGTGGTTCACCAGCCCGCAGGCCCGCACCGCGTACGCCCGCGGGCGGGCCCTCGCCCTGGACGACCTGCGCAGGCCCCCGCTGGCCGCAGCCGGCCGGTCGAGCCGTCGGCGGTACGCCGGGGACCGGCGGCGCGCCCGCCGGAACCCCGGCGCGGCCCCGTCCCCGGACGCCCCGTACGCCTTCGACCACGGCCCCGAGGGGCTGCGCGTCTCCTTCGCCTGCCCCGTCTGCCGCCGACGCCTCCGGGTCCCCGTCCGGGGCCGGTTCACCGCGCGTTGCGGGCTGTGCCGCACGGCACTGGAGTGCGTCACCTGAACATCCGTACGAACACCGTAGGGTCGCACCATGACGAACGACCCGATCGGGGACGGGCCGAGCCTGTTCGCCGCGCTCCACGAGAACGAGAACGCCCTCGTACGGGCGCTGCGCGCCGGGGCGCCGGCCGAGTCGAGCGACGAGGAGGGCACCACGGCGCTCTATCTGGCATCCGTCCAGAACCTCCCGGAAGCGGTGCGGCTGCTGCTCGCCGCCGGAGCCGACCCCGACCGGGCGAGCGGCCCCGAGGCGGGCGACCTGCCGCTGTGCGGGGCGGCGTGCGGCGGGCACACCGAGGTGGTGGAGGCGCTGCTGTCCGCCGGCGCCCGGCCCGACCTGCGCGAGACGTTCGGCTTCACGGCGCTGCGCTGGGCGGCGGGCCTCGGCCACGCCCCTACGGTGGAGCTGCTCCTGGCGTGGGGCGCGAACCCCCTGCTGCCCGGACCCGGCGGGGAGGCGATGCTGGTCCTGGCGGCCCGACGCGGCTCGACCAGGACCGTACGGGCGCTGCTCGCGCACGGTGCGGGGGCGCCGGGGCAGGAGCCCGTGGTGGCCCAGGCGCTCTCCGAGGCGCGGCGGGCGGCCGGGCTCGACCCCGAACGCGAGCTGCTGCGGCGGCTGGAGGAGATGTACGGCACCGGCCTCGACACCGCCGTCCGGCGCGAGCGGGCGAACGGCGAGGAGACCGTGACCGTGGAGCTGCTGCGGAACGGGACGCCGGCCGCGGGGGTGGACCAGCACACCGGGCACGCGGAGATCGCCGCGCTGCTGGCGGGCCGGGCCCACCCGTAGGGCCGAAGGCCGGTCGTTCCCGTCGGCGCCCGTGCGGGCGCCGTGCGGCGGGCGGGAGCGGTCGGAGGGGCCCTACCGGCCCTTCTCCCAGGCGGCGCGGGCGAGTTCGTAGGCGACCTCGCCGTGCTCGGAGCCCTCGATGACCTCCGGCCAGTCATCGGTGTACGCCCGCGCGAAGGTCAGGCCCGCCTTCTCCATCACCCGTCGGGACGCCGCGTTGACCGCCATGGTGTTGGCGGTGATCAGCTCGGCGCCGAGGTCGGTGAACGCCTTGTCCACCAGGGCCCGCGCGCCCTCGGTGGCGTAACCCCGGCCCCAGGCGGACCGGTTCAGCCGGTAGCCGAGTTCGACCACGGCGGGGTCGTGGTCCTCCAGCGGCCGCAGCTCGAACCAGCCCAGGAACTCTCGGGCGCCCTTGCGCTCGGCGGCCCAGTAGCCGCGCGTCCCGGTGCACGGGTGGTCGTGGAGGAGGCGCGGCAGCGTCCGGTCCCGGATCTCCTCGGCGCTGGTGGGCCGGCCGCCGTTGATGTAGCGCATGACGCCGGGGTCGCCGTCGAGGGCGAGCAGACGGGGGGCGTCGGCGTCCGTGAACGGGCGCAGCACGAGCCGGTCGGTCTCCAGGAAGGTTGGCATACGGGTGATCCTCGCCGTCGCCCGCCGACGCCCGCCACCGCATTTCCAGCGGGGCGGGGGTGCGGGACCGGTCGGGTTCACGAGTCGGGGGCGCCCGGCCCGGCGTCCTCGACCCCCGGCCGCCGTCACGCGCCACGCGTCGCCACGACCCCGTGCGGGGAGGCGGGACCGGTCGCGGTCACCGCCGCGAACGGGACCGGGGCCCGGCGTTGCGGCCTTCGGCCGCCGTCACGCTCTGCCACAGCCCGGACGGGGACGCGGCACCGGTCGCGGGAGCCGACGCGAACGGGTTCAGGGCCCGGCCTCCCCGCCCCCGGCCGCCGCGTCACGCGCCACGCGTCGCCACCGGGCCGGACGGGGCCGTGGCGCCGGTGGCCGTCACCGTCGGAAGGGGGCCGGGCCCCCGCGTTCCGGCCTTCGACGGCTCCGACCGGGTGACGGCGCCGGCGGCCGCGCCGCCGCCTGCCGCGCCCGGCCGCCTCCGGCCGCCAGAGTGTCCAGGGCCCGTCGTCCCCGCGCACTCCGGAGCCTCCCATGTCCCCCTCCCCCACCGGACCGGCCGCAGCGGACGCCTTCCTCGCCGTGTGCGGCCACACCCATCTCTTTCCCGGCGCCCGCTGCCGCGTCCAGGGGCTCCCCGACCCCCGCGCCTTCGCGGCGGACCCGTACCCCGTCGACCTGGTCCTGCGCTTCTCCGACGACGCGCGGACCGAGGCGGGGCTGCGCACCGCGGGCCCGGCGGGCCCCGTCCTCGACGTGCCGGCGCACACCACCGGCGCGGGCACGTCCATCGGCGACCGCACCTGGCTGGTCCGCGCGTGCGCCCGCGTGGGAGACGACGTGGAGCTGGTCCTCGGCGGCCACGCCCCGGCCTGAGCGCCGGGCGGGGACGCGGACCCGGTGCGCGGCCCGCGCCCGTCCCAGGACGGCGAAAGGGGCCGGGGTGCGGCGGGGCGGGCCTCGGAAGGCCTCACCCCGCCGCACCCCGGCCCCGTGCCCCCGGAACGCTGAACGGCTACGCGGTCACGCGGCCCGACGCCCCCGCGTGCCCGCGCCGCCGCGTCCCGTGCCACGCGACTCGCCGCCCGAGCGGGCGGCTCCGCCGCGTGCGCCGGGCCCGCCGGAGCGTCCCGCGCCGCGCGCCTCGCCGCCGCCCTGAGCGCCGCCGCCGGCAGCGCCCGTTCCGCCGCGCCGTCCGCGTCCCCGGCTGCCGGAGCGCACCGCGCCCCCGTTGCCGGAGCCGCCCGCCGCGCCGGCCGAGCGGGTCCGCTGCTTGGGCGGGGTGGGCTGCGGGACCTCGATGACGATCGCGACGCCCGACGGCTCGCGCGCCCCGGTGATCCGGGTCAGCTCCGCGTCGCCGGAGGTGACGCGGGTGGTGCGCGGCGCGATGCCCGCGTCCTGCATCAGCCGGGTCATCTCCCGCTTCTCCTCGGGGAGCACCAGCGTCACGACGCTGCCGGACTCGCCGGCGCGCGCCGTGCGCCCGCCGCGGTGGAGGTAGTCCTTGTGGTCGGTCGGCGGGTCCACGTTGACGACCAGGTCGAGGTCGTCGACGTGGATGCCGCGCGCCGCCACGTTCGTCGCGACGAGCGCGGTGACCTGGCCGGTCTTGAACTGGTCCAGGGTCCGGTTGCGCTGGGGCTGCGAGCGCCCGCCGTGCAGGGCGGCCGCCCGTACGCCGCTGGCCAGCAGCCGCTTGGCGAAGCGGTCGGCGGCGCGCTTGGTGTCGACGAACATGATCACCCGGCCCTCGCGGGCGGCGATCTTCGTGGCGACGGCCTTCTTGTCGGTCTCGTCCAGGACGTGGAGCACGTGGTGCTCCATCGTGGTGACGGCGCCGGCGGACGGGTCGACGGAGTGCACGACCGGGTCGGTGAGGAACATCTTCACGAGCCGGTCGATGTTCTTGTCCAGCGTCGCGGAGAACAGCATCCGCTGGCCGTCCGCCTCGACCTGCTTGAGCAGCGCGACGACCTGCGGCATGAAGCCCATGTCGGCCATCTGGTCGGCCTCGTCGAGGACGGTGATGGCGACTTCGTCGAGCCGGCAGTCGCCGCGCTCGATGAGGTCCTTGAGCCGGCCGGGGGTGGCGACGAGCACTTCGGCGCCGCGCCGCAGGGCGGTGGACTGCTTGGTGATCGACATGCCGCCGACGACGGTGGTGAGCCGCAGGTTCACCGAGGTCGCGTACGGGGTGAGCGCGTCGGTGACCTGCTGGGCCAGCTCGCGCGTCGGGACGAGCACGAGGGCCAGCGGGGCGTGCGGCGCGCTGCGGCGTCCGGCGGTGCGGGCCAGCAGGGCCAGGCCGAAGGCGAGCGTCTTGCCGGAGCCGGTGCGGCCGCGGCCGAGGATGTCCCGGCCGGCCAGCGAGTTCGGCAGGGTCGCGCCCTGGATCGGGAACGGCTCGGTGACGCCCTGCGCCGCGAGGGTCTTCAACAGCGCGGCGGGCATGTCCAGGTCGGCGAAGGCCTCGACGGCGGGCAGCGCCGGGGTGATGGTCTCCGGCAGGGCGAACTCGCCGCCCTGAGCGGCGGGCCGGCGGGCCGGGGCCTTGCCGCGGGCGCCGCCGCGGTTGTTCGACGCTGCCGGGGCCGCGCCCTGGCCTCGGCCCCGGACGGGGCGGCTGCGGGGGGTGCGGTCCTGGCGTTCGGAACGGGTCATGGGGAATTGCCCTCCTGGGGGGATTCCTGGGCGACTGCCGAATGGGTGTGGTGCGATGTGCCGGCCCGGCCGTTCTCGGTGCGCCCCCAGGATGTGCGCACTAGACGGGTTGTCGCTCGGACAGCACAAACCGGGGCCCGCACCGTCAAGGTGCGGGCCCCGGTCAGCGAGGTACGCGTCCGGCGATCAGGCCGGGACGATGTTCTCCGCCTGCGGGCCCTTCTGGCCCTGCGTGACGTCGAAGGAGACCTTCTGGCCCTCCTGGAGCTCACGGAAGCCCGAGGTGGCGATGTTCGAGTAGTGGGCGAAGACGTCGGCGCCGCCGCCGTCCTGCTCGATGAAGCCGAAGCCCTTTTCCGAGTTGAACCACTTCACGGTTCCAGTAGCCATGTCATTCTCCTAAAAGAGGTGCAGTGCCGGAAATCCGCACTTCACGAATTCCAAGTCGCCGCATTGAGCCCCATCCGGAGAAAGCCGGAAAACAATTATGCGCCTGAGGAAGCATTCCCGTCAGGCGCACATAAAGTTCATGGGTACCAAAACTGCAACGGGACCACCGTAGCACGTCTCGCGCTCCGGCGGCAGGCCGGTCCGTGCCGCCGGAGAGGAAAGGTGGCTGACGGGAGGGGGTACGGGCGGTGTACGGCGGGTGCGGGGCGGCCTCAGCTCCCGTCGGCCGGCAGCGCTCGGCCCGAGGGGTCCGCCTCGGTCGGCGGGGCGGCGTCGCCGGTGCGGCGCAGGGCGCGCAGGGGGTGTCCGGGCCGCCAGAACCGGATGACGATCGCCTCGCCGTCCAGCCCGGTGCGGACGGCCTCGGTCAGCTCCGCGCGGAAGAGGTGGAACGGTTCCGGGGGGCTCGCCTCCGCGACGAAGCGGGCCAGGAACGCGGGGTCGGTGATCTCCACGGCCCGGCCGCTGACGCGGACGTCGCCGTCGGCCATCTCCGCGTCGGGCCCCGGATTGGCGTGGAGCGAGAAGCGCCCGTCGCCCCGCAGGTCCAGGAGCTTGCGGGAGTTGGGCATCATGCCGAGCAGCAGTTCGCCGAAGCGGAAGTCCGCCTCCAGGCCGGAGACCCGCGGCGAGCCGTCCTTGCGCAGGGTGGCGAGGACGTGGTGCCGGTAGAGCCGGAAGCGCTGGAGCACGGTGTCGGCGAAGGCGGGTTCGGCGGCGGCGAAGCCGGCCCAGGACAGGGCGCCGGCCTCGGGGGTGAGAGAGGTCATGGACGCCATGGAACACCGGATACCCGACATCTCCTGTCGGTATTGGCCGCGCGCTCACACGTCCGGGTACGGGCCGGCCGCCGCCCGGCGGGAGCGCGGCCCCGGACGCGCCACGGCGCCCGCCGGGTCCGGTCGGGGACAGGCGGGCGCCGCGTTCAGTTCCGTACGCCGTTGTACGGGACGTGTGGTGGGGGACGCGCAGCGGGCCGTGTGGCCCGGAGGGTCCCGGACGGGGTCAGACCAGCAGGGACCGGTCCGTCGGGCGGATCGGCGCCGGCAGGGCGCTGGACCCGGTCAGGTAGCGGTCCACGCCGCGGGCGGCGGAGCGGCCCTCGGCGATGGCCCAGACGATCAGCGACTGGCCGCGTCCGGCGTCACCGGCGACGAAGACGCCGTCCACGTTGGTCGCGTAGTGCTCGTCGCGGGCGACGTTGCCGCGCTGGTCGAGCTCCAGGCCGAACTGCTGGACCAGGCCGTTGGACTGGTCGGTTCCGGTGAAGCCCATGGCGAGGGTGACGAGCTGCGCGGGGATGCGCCGCTCCGTGCCGGGCTTCTGCTCCAGCTTACCGTCCTTGAACGCGACCTCGACCAGGTGGAGGGCCGCGACGTCGCCGTTCTCGTCGCCCTCGAAATGGGTGGTGGAGACGGAGTAGACCCGCTCGCCGCCCTCCTCGTGCGCGGAGGTGACCTTGTAGAGCATGGGGAAGGTCGGCCACGGCTGGTCGGCGTTCCGCTCCTCGCCCGGCTTGGGCATGATCTCCAACTGGGTGACGGAGGCCGCGCCCTGGCGGTGGGCGGTGCCGACGCAGTCCGCCCCGGTGTCGCCGCCGCCGATGACGACGACGTGCTTGCCCTCGGCGGAGATCGGGGAGACCGTCAGGTCCCCCTCCTGCACCTTGTTGGCGAGCGGCAGGTACTCCATCGCGAAGTGGATGCCGCCCAGCTCGCGGCCGGGGACCGGCAGGTCGCGGGAGACGGTGGCGCCGGCCGCGATGACGACCGCGTCGTAGCGGCGGCGGAGCTTGGCGGCGTCGATGTCCTTGCCGACCTCCACCTCCGTGCGGAACTTGGTGCCTTCCAGGCGCATCTGCTCGATGCGGCGGTTGATGTGCGACTTCTCCATCTTGAAGGCGGGGATGCCGTACCGCAGGAGGCCGCCGATGCGGTCCGCGCGCTCGTAGACGGCGACCGTGTGACCGGCGCGGGTCAACTGCTGGGCGGCGGCGAGCCCGGCGGGTCCGGAGCCGATGACCGCCACGGTCTTGCCGGAGAGGCGCTCGGGCGGCTGCGGGGTGACGTCGCCGCTGTCCCACGCCTTGTCGATGATGGAGACCTCGACGTTCTTGATGGTGACGGCGGGCTGGTTGATGCCGAGCACGCACGCCGACTCGCACGGGGCCGGGCAGAGCCGCCCGGTGAACTCGGGGAAGTTGTTCGTGGCGTGCAGCCGCTCGGACGCGGCGGTCCAGTCCTCGCGGTAGGCGTAGTCGTTCCACTCGGGGATGAGGTTTCCGAGCGGGCAGCCGTTGTGGCAGAACGGGATGCCGCAGTCCATGCAGCGGCCGGCCTGCTTGCTGATGATCGGGAGCAGCGAGCCGGGGACGTAGACCTCGTTCCAGTCCTTGACGCGCTCGGCCACGGGACGGGTCCGCGCGACCTCGCGTCCGGTGGTCAGGAAGCCCTTGGGGTCAGCCATGGGTAGCCGCCTCCATCATCTTCTCGGTGGTCTCCTGCTCGGAGAGGCCGGCGAGCTCAGCGGCGTCCTTGGCGGCGAGCACTGCCTTGTACGTGGACGGGATGATCTTGCTGAAGCGGGTCACGGCGGTGTCCCACTCGGCGAGGAGCTTCGCGGCGACGGTGGAGCCGGTCTCCTCCTGGTGGCGGCGCACGACGTCGTGCAGCCACTGCCTGTCGGCGTCGGCCGGCTCCTCGATCGCGCCGAGGTTGCCCGCGTTGACGTTGTCGCGGTCCAGGTCGATGACGTACGCGACACCGCCGGACATGCCCGCGGCGAAGTTGCGCCCGGTCTCGCCGAGGACGACGGCGTGGCCGCCGGTCATGTACTCGCAGCCGTGGTCGCCCACGCCCTCGGAGACGACCAGCGCGCCGGAGTTGCGGACGCAGAAGCGTTCGCCGGTGCGGCCGCGCAGGAAGATCTCGCCACCGGTCGCGCCGTAGCCGATGGTGTTGCCGGCGATGGTGGAGTACTCGGCGAGGTGGTCGGCGCCCCGGTCCGGGCGGACGATCACCCGGCCGCCGGAGAGGCCCTTGCCGACGTAGTCGTTGGCGTCGCCCTCCAGGCGCAGCGTCACGCCGCGCGGGACGAACGCGCCGAAGGACTGGCCGGCGGAGCCGGTGAAGGTGATGTCGATGGTGTCGTCGGGCAGTCCGGCGCCGCCGAACTTCTTGGTCACCTCGTGGCCGAGCATGGTGCCGACGGTCCGGTTGATGTTGCGGATCGCGATCTGGGCCCGGACCGGCTGGGCGGCCTCGGCGCTGTCGGCCGCCAGCGCGTCGGCGGCCAGCTTGATCAGCTCGTTGTCCAGGGCCTTGGCCAGTTGGTGGTCCTGCTCGACGACGCGGTGGCGCGGCGCGCCCTCGGGCAGCGCGGGCACGTGGAAGATCGGGGCGAGGTCGAGGCCCTGGGCCTTCCAGTGGGTGACGGCCCGGTCGGTCTCCAGCAGCTCGGCGTGGCCGACGGCCTCTTCGAGGGTGCGGAAGCCCAGCTCGGCGAGGATCTCGCGGACCTCTTCGGCGATGAACTCGAAGAAGTTGACGATGTACTCGGCCTTGCCGGAGAAGCGCTCGCGCAGCACCGGGTTCTGGGTGGCGATGCCGACCGGGCAGGTGTCCAGGTGGCAGACGCGCATCATGACGCAGCCGGAGACGACGAGCGGCGCGGTCGCGAAACCGAACTCCTCGGCGCCCAGCAGCGCGGCGATGACCACGTCGCGGCCGGTCTTGAGCTGGCCGTCGGTCTGCACGACGATGCGGTCGCGCAGGCCGTTGAGGAGCAGGGTCTGCTGGGTCTCGGCGAGGCCCAGCTCCCAGGGGCCGCCCGCGTGCTTGAGGGAGGTGAGCGGGGAGGCGCCCGTTCCGCCGTCGTGGCCGGAGATCAGGACGACGTCCGCGTGGGCCTTGGAGACGCCGGCGGCGACCGTGCCGACGCCGACCTCGGAGACCAGCTTCACGTGGATGCGGGCCCGCGGGTTGGCGTTCTTCAGGTCGTGGATCAGTTGGGCGAGGTCCTCGATGGAGTAGATGTCGTGGTGCGGGGGCGGGGAGATGAGGCCGACGCCCGGCGTCGAGTGCCGCGTCCTCGCGACCCACGGGTAGACCTTGTGGCCGGGCAGTTGGCCGCCCTCGCCGGGCTTGGCGCCCTGGGCCATCTTGATCTGGATGTCGTCGGCGTTGACCAGGTACTCGCTGGTCACCCCGAAGCGGCCGGAGGCGACCTGCTTGATGGAGGAGCGGCGCGCCGGGTCGTAGAGGCGGTCGGGGTCCTCGCCGCCCTCGCCGGTGTTGGACTTGCCGCCGAGCTGGTTCATCGCGATGGCGAGCGTCTCGTGCGCCTCGCGGGAGATCGAGCCGTAGGACATGGCGCCGGTGGAGAAGCGCTTGACGATCTCGGAGGCGGGCTCGACCTCGTCGAGGGGGACCGGGGTGCGGTCCGGGGCGAAGCCGAAGAGGCCGCGGAGCGTCATCAGGCGCTCGGACTGCTCGTTCACCCGGTCGGTGTACTGCTTGAAGATGTCGTAGCGCCGGTTGCGGGTGGAGTGCTGGAGGCGGAAGACGGTCTCCGGGTCGAACAGGTGGGGTTCGCCCTCGCGCCGCCACTGGTACTCGCCGCCGATCTCCAGCGCGCGGTGCGAGGCCGCGATGCCGGAGGCGGGGTAGCCCTTGGCGTGCCGGGCGGCGACCTCCTGGGCGATGACCTCCAGGCCGGCGCCGCCGATCTTGGTGGGGGTGCCGTTGAAGTACGTGGCGACGAAGGCCTCGTCGAGGCCGACGGCCTCGAAGACCTGGGCGCCGCGGTAGGAGGCGACGGTGGAGATGCCCATCTTGGACATCACCTTCAGCACGCCCTTGCCCAGGGCGTGGATCAGGTTGCGGATGGCCTGCTCGGGCTCGACGCCCTCGATGAAGGTGCCGGCGCGGACCAGGTCCTCGACGGACTCCATGGCGAGGTACGGGTTGACCGCTGCGGCGCCGTAGCCGATCAGCAGGGCGACGTGGTGGACCTCGCGGACGTCCCCGGCCTCGACCAGCAGGCCCACCTGGGTGCGCTGCTTGGTGCGGATGAGGTGGTGGTGGACGGCGGAGGTGAGCAGCAGCGAGGGGATCGGCGCGTGCTCGGCGTCGGAGTGCCGGTCGGAGAGGACGACCAGGCGGGCGCCGTCCTCGATGGCGGTGTCGACCTCGGCGCAGATCTCCTCGATCCGCGCGGCCAGCGCCTCGGCGCCGCCGCCGACCCGGTAGAGGCCGGCGAGGGTGGCGGCCTTCATGCCCGGCATGTCGCCGTCGGCGTTGATGTGTATCAGCTTGGCCAGCTCGTCGTTGTCGATCACCGGAAAGGGCAGCGTGACGCTGCGGCAGGCCGCGGCGGTCGGCTCCAGGATGTTGCCCTGGGGGCCGAGCGAGGAGCGCAGCGAGGTGACGAGCTCCTCGCGGATGGCGTCCAGCGGCGGGTTGGTGACCTGGGCGAAGAGCTGGGTGAAGTAGTCGAAGAGCAGCCGGGGGCGCTCGGACAGCGCGGCGATCGGCGAGTCGGTGCCCATGGAGCCGAGCGGTTCGCCGCCGGTGCGGGCCATCGGCGCGAGGATGACGCGCAGCTCCTCCTCGGTGTAGCCGAAGGTCTGCTGGCGGCGGGTGACCGAGGCGTGGGTGTGCACGATGTGCTCGCGGTCGGGCAGGTCGCCCAGGCCGATCACGCCGGTCTCCAGCCACTCCTCGTACGGCTGCTCGGCGGCGAGGGACGCCTTGATCTCGTCGTCCTCGACGATGCGGTGCTCGGCGGTGTCCACGAGGAACATCCGGCCGGGCTGGAGGCGGCCCTTGCGGACGACCCTGGCGGGGTCGATGTCCAGGACGCCGACCTCGGAGGAGAGGACGACGAGCCCGTCGTCGGTGACCCAGTAGCGGCCGGGGCGCAGGCCGTTGCGGTCGAGGACCGCGCCGACCTGGACGCCGTCGGTGAAGGTGACGCACGCCGGGCCGTCCCAGGGCTCCATCATCGTGGCGTGGTACTGGTAGAAGGCGCGCCGGGCCGGGTCCATGGAGGCGTGGTTCTCCCACGCCTCGGGGACCATCATCAGCACCGAGTGCGGCAGCGAGCGGCCGCCGAGGTGGAGCAGTTCCAGGACCTCGTCGAAGGAGGCGGAGTCGGAGGCGTCCGGGGTGCAGACGGGGAAGATCCGGTCGAGCTGCGCCGGTCCGAAGAGGCTGGAGGCGAGCTGGGACTCGCGGGCCTTCATCCAGTTGCGGTTGCCCTTGACCGTGTTGATCTCGCCGTTGTGCGCGACGAAGCGGTAGGGGTGGGCCAGCGGCCAGCTCGGGAAGGTGTTGGTCGAGAAGCGCGAGTGGACCAGCGCGACCGCGGTGGCGAAGCGGCGGTCGGAGAGGTCGGGGAAGAACGGCTCCAGTTGCCCGGTGGTGAGCATCCCCTTGTAGACGATGGTGCGGGCGGAGAGCGAGGGGAAGTAGACCCCGGCCTCGCGCTCGGCGCGCTTGCGCAGCACGAACGCCTTGCGGTCCAGGACGATGCCGCTGCTCTCGCCGTCGGAGACGAAGAGCTGGCGGAAGACGGGCATGGTGGCGCGGGCGCCGCTGCCGAGCAGCGCCGGGGCGACCGGCACGTCGCGCCAGCCGAGGACCGTCAGGCCCTCCTCGGCGGCGATGTCCTCGATGCGGGCGACGGCCGCGGTGGAGTCGCCTGCGGGGAGGAAGGCGGTGCCGACGGCGTAGGAGCCGGCGTCGGGGAGCGGGAAGGAGGTCTCCGCGCGGAGGAAGGCGTCCGGGACCTGGCAGAGGATGCCGGCGCCGTCGCCGGAGTCGGGCTCGGAGCCGGTGGCGCCGCGGTGTTCGAGATTGCGCAGTACGGTCAGCGCCTGCTCGACCAGCTCATGGCTGGCCACACCGGTCAAAGTGGCCACGAACCCGACACCACAGGCGTCGTGTTCGTTACGGGGGTCGTACATCCCCTGCTGGGCGGGGCGACCGTCCATGGGCGACCAGGCGTCGATACGCATCGGCTCTCCCGTCGTCGTCGTGGCATGTTCAGTGCCGAGGGACGACGTTGGCCCTCTGCGAAATTTGGTGCAGGCTACATGATGGGGCGCTTCTCAAGAAGCGGAAGGCGTGTTCCAACATGCGGACACCGCCGTGATCGGGGGCGACCGGACGGCCGGGGGCGGGGCGCGGCCGCGAGGGCCGGGACCGGGAGGAAGTCGCAGAGAACAGGCGTCGTTGCCCGCGGTGCCTACGGCTCATGCCCGGCGGCGGAGCAAATGAAACCACCGAGTAACGGCTATGTATGCATAGCCTTGCATAGAGACGCATTTTAGGCCCGTTGGCCCCGATCGGCCCAGGGGGAGCCGCCGGGACGTACGTCACACGGGTTTCCGCGGCGTTACGCCGTTCGCATGACCCGGTCCGCGCCGCGCGCCGGCGTCACCCGACCGCCACGCCGAACAGGGCGCCCAGCCCGTACGTCATCGCCGCGGCGGCGCCGCCCAGGGCGAGCTGGCGCAGTCCGCTGAACCACCAGGTGCGCGCCGTCACCCGCGCCACGACCGCGCCGCAGGCGAAGAGGCCGGCCAGGGCGAGCAGCACGGCGGGCCACAGGGCGCTCGCGCCCAGGAGGTAGGGCAGGACGGGCAGCAGCGCGCCGAGCGCGAAGGCCGCGAACGACGAGCCGGCGGCCACCAGCGGGGAGGGCAGGTCGCTGGGGTCGATGCCCAGCTCCTCGCGGGCGTGGATCTCCAGCGCCTGCTCCGGGTCGCGCGACAACTGGCGGGCGACCTCGGCGGCCAGCTCGGCGTCGACGCCGCGGGAGGCGTAGAGGGCGGCCAGCTCGGCCATCTCGTCGTCGGGGTGCTTGCGCAGCTCCCGCCGTTCGACGGCCAGCTCGGCCTCGACCAGTTCGCGCTGCGAGGCGACGGAGGTGTACTCGCCGGCCGCCATGGAGAACGCGCCGGCCGCCAGCCCCGCGAGGCCGGTGATCACGATGGCCTGCTGGGAGACCGCGCCGCCGGCCACGCCGGTCATCAGGGCGAGGTTGGAGACCAGCCCGTCCATCGCGCCGAAGACGGCGGGCCGCAGCCAGCCCCCGTTCACGTCCCGGTGGGTGTGGTTGTCCCGGTGCGCCTCGTGGAGTACGGCGTCGGTCTCGATGATGGCCACGGCTCTGCTCTCCCTCGTCCCCCGACGGGCCGTCACCCCGCCGATTTCCCACTCAGTACAGTTTTCGACGAAGTCCAAACTACGCCGGTCGGGCGAGCCCCGCCAGCAAGGCAAGCCTGCCCTATCACCGCTCTGACCTGCGAAGACAGGCAAGCCTCAGCTTCCTGCCCCCATCCTCCGGGTGGCCCGTTTGTCGCCTTTTCCCGCCGATCACGCCTCTCGCCGTCCTCGACGTGGCACAGATGGGGGCAGGGGCCGCCCCGGCGCCCCGCCACCTCCGGGCCCGGCCCCGAACGGACCGGCTCCGACGCCCTCGCCCACCAGGAGGCTCAGCGCCCATGACCCGCATCGCGGTCCTCGGCAGCACCCGGATGGACCTCGTCGTCCGCACCGCCCGCGTCCCGGAACGCGGCGCGACCGCCACCGGGGAGGAGTTCCGCGCGGTCCCCGGCGGCCGGGGCGCGGACCAGGCCGTCGCCGCCGCCCGCGCGGGCGGGGAGGTGACGATGATCGGCGCGGTCGGCGACGACGCGTACGGGACGCTGCTGCGCGACGGGCTCCTCCACGCGGGCGTGGACACCGACCTCCTGCACACCGTCGAGGGGCCCAGCGGCACCGCACACGTCGTGGTGGACGGCGCCGGGACCGCGACCGCCGTGGTGGTCCCCGGCGCCAACGGCACGGTGACCTCGCTCGGGCCCGGCGAGATCGCCGCGATCTGCGCCGCCGACCTGCTGCTGGCGCAGCTCGAGCTGCCGCTGTCCGCCGTCGTCGAGGGCGTCCGCGCGGCCAGGGCCCAGGGCGTGCGGACCCTGCTCACCCCCTCCCCCGCGCGGCGGCTGCCCGACGAACTCCTCGACCACGTCGACCTGCTGCTCCCCGACGAGCGCGAGGCCGCCGAGCTGTCCGGGCAGGCCGAACCGCACGCGGCCGCGCAGATCCTGCTCCGGCAGGTGCCCGAGGTCATCGTCACGCTCGGTGCGCGGGGCTGCCTGTACGCGGCCCGAGGCGGCGAACCGGTGCTCTTCGAGGCGCCCGAGGTGACCGCCGTCGACACGACCGGGGCCAAGGACGCCTTCGTCGGCACGCTGGCCGTGGCGCTCGGCGAGGGGCGGCCGGTCGCCGAGGCGGTGGCCTGGGCGTCGGCCGCGGCGGCCCTGTGCGTCCAGCGGCCCGGCGCGTCCGCCTCGATGCCCTGCCGGAGCGAGATCCGGACCTCGTGACCACGGTCCGCGGCGGAACGCACGCGGTCGCCGGAGGGGCCCTGGACGTCGGGCCCGCCCGGCGACCGGGGGTGCGTTGCGGTGGTGCGGGCGGTCAGCCCTTGTCGGCGGTTTCGGCCGACGCGGCCGAGCCGCCGGCGCCGTCCGGTCCGTCCTTCGCGGAGGCGTCCTTCGTGAGGGGGTCCTTCGTGAGGCGGTCCTTCGCGGGGGCGTCCTCCGTGGCGGCCCCCTCGGCGGAACCGTCCTCGGCGGTGGCGTCCTTCGCCGGCTCGTCCTGCTCGGCGGGCTCCGTCTCCCGGTCGGGCTCGACGATCTCCTCGCGCCCCGGCCGCATCCGCGCGGAGAGCACGATGTAGACGACGGCCAGGACGAAGACGACGATCGCGGTCCAGACGTTCAGGCGGAGCCCCAGCACATGGTGGGCCTCGTCGACCCGCATGTACTCGATCCAGCCGCGCCCCGCGCAGTAGGCCGCGACGTACAGCGCGAACGCCCGGCCGTGGCCGAGCCGGAAGCGGCGGTCGGCCCAGACCACCAGCAGCGCCACGCCGACGCACCACAGCGACTCGTACAGGAAGGTCGGGTGGTACGTCCCGGCGATCCGGTTCGGGCCGTCGCTGATCTCCAGCGCCCAGGGGAGGTCGGTCGGCTTGCCGTACAGCTCCTGGTTGAACCAGTTGCCCCAGCGGCCGATGGCCTGGGCGAGGGCGATGCCGGGGGCCAGCGCGTCCGCCCAGGCGGGCAGCGGGATGCCCCGGCGGCGGCAGCCGATCCAGGCGCCGACCGCGCCCAGCGCGATGGCCCCCCAGATGCCGAGGCCGCCCTGCCAGATCTTGAAGGCGTCGACCCAGTTCTCACCGTCGCTGAAGTAGAGCTGGTAGTCGGTGACCACGTGGTAGAGCCGGCCGCCGACGAGGCCGAAGGGCACCGCCCAGACGGCGATGTCGGCGACGGTCCCGGCTTTGCCGCCACGGGCGACCCAGCGCTTGTTGCCGAACCAGACGGCGACGAAGACACCGATGATGATGCAGAACGCGTAGCCGCGGAGCGGGATCGGGCCGAGATCGATCACGCCCGTCGACGGGCTGGGAATGGAGGCAAGGTTCATGACGGGGTCGACGCTACCCTGCCGGGCGGTGGGTACGGCAAGCCGCCCGGCAACGTCTGCGTAACGGGGACCACGTCGGACGGGGGCCCGGCGCGGTCAGGAGGGCGGGGCCGGGGACGGGGCGGTCGGCGTGGCGCCGGAGCCGTCGGTCGGGGTGGTCGAAGCGGCCGGGGCGGTCGACGCGGCCGGCGTGGCGGGGGACGGCGTGGCGGTGCCCGGCTTCTTGCCCTTGTTGGCCTGGGCGACCCATTTCTTCAGGCTCTCCGCGGAGATCTGCTCGCCGCCCCGGCTCGGGAAGACGGACTCCCCGTTCAGCAGGACGGTCGGCGTGCCCTGGAAGCCGCCCTCGCGGAACGCCGTGTCGGACTTCTTCACCCAGCCGTCGTGCTCCCCGTCCTCCACGCACCGGCGGAAGGCCGGCGTGTCGAGCCCTTCGACCTCGCCCGCCAGCTCGATCAGCCGGCTGTTCTTCCCGAAGGCGTCGTCCGGCTCGGGGGGCTGGTTGCGGAAGAGGACGTCGTGGTACGGGGCGAACCTGCCGGCGTCCTGGGCGCAGGCGGCGGCGTTGGCGGCGCGCAGCGATCCGCGGCCGCCGAGATTGCCGTCGATGATGGTGGCCAGGTGGTACTCCACCTTGATCTGGCCCTGGTCGGCCAGCTCCGTCACGGTGTCGCGCAGCGCGTTCTCGAACTGGGCGCAGACCGGGCAGCGGAAGTCCTCCCAGATCGTGAGGGTGGAGGGGGCGTCGGAGGCGCCGACCGGCAGGGTCAGCGCGTCCTCGCCGGTCGCGCCGGACGGGGCGATGGCGGGGCCCGAGGCGCTGTCGCCGCCGTCCTTGCCGGCGTTGGCCGCGATCAGGCCGACCACGGCGGCCAGCGCCAGCACCCCGACCACCGCCGAGGTGACGATCAGCGTGCGGCGGCGGCGCTCGCGCCCCTTCTCCCGCTCGCGCTGCTGGGCCAGACGCTCACGCGCACTTCTGTTTCCCTCAGGGATCTCGTCGCTCACACCCGCAGAACGAACCGGGGAGGCGCCATCGCGCCTCCCCGGACCACAATCCACCCGTTCAGGTGACGTGGGCGGTCACCGCTTTCGAACACCCTCGGCCAGTTCGCCCGCGAGGGAGCGTACGGCCGCGAGACCGGCGGCCTCGTCGTCGGCGTCCAGCAGGGCCTTGACGAACGCCGAGCCGACGATCACCCCGTCCGCGAAGCGGGCGACCTCGGCCGCCTGGGCGGCGTTGGAGACGCCGAGCCCCACGCAGACCGGCAGCTCCGTGGTGGCGCGGGTGCGCTCCACCAGGTTCTCGGCCTGGGCGCCGACCGAGGCGCGGGTGCCGGTGACGCCCATCAGCGAGGCGGCGTAGACGAAGCCGCTCCCGGCCGCCGTGATGGTGGCGAGGCGGGCGTCCCGGCTGCTGGGGGCGACGACGAACACGGTGGCGAGGCCGTGCTTGTCGGCGTGCTCGCGCCACAGCGCGGACTCCTGGACGGGCAGGTCGGGCAGGATGCACCCGGCGCCGCCCGCCTCGGCCAGCTCGGCGGTGAAGCGCTCGACGCCGTAGCGGTCGACGGGGTTCCAGTACGTCATGACCAGGATCGGCGCGCCGGTGGCCCGGTGCGCCTCGCGGACCGTGCGCATGACGTCGGCGATCCGGACGCCGCCGCGCAGGGCGATGTCGTCGGCGGTCTGGATGACCGGGCCGTCCAGGACCGGGTCGCTGTGCGGGAGCCCGACCTCGACGACGTCCGCGCCGCCCGCCACGGCGGCCTGGACCGCCGCGATGGCGCCGTCGACGGTGGGGAAGCCGGCCGGCAGGTAGGCGATCAGCGCCGCCCGGTCCTCCGCCTTCGCGGCGGCCAGGGTGGTGTTCAACAGCTCGATGTTGCCGCTCACTTGGCGTCCCCCTCGATCTCGGCGCGGTCGCCGCCCGCGTCCGCGGCCACTTCGGCGTCGGTGTCGTACAGCCCGAAATAGCGGGCGGCGGTGTCCATGTCCTTGTCGCCGCGCCCGGAGAGGTTGACCAGGATCAACCCGTCCTCGCCCAGCTCCCGGCCCAGCTCCAGGGCGCCGGCGAGCGCGTGGGCGCTCTCGATGGCCGGGATGATCCCCTCGGTGCGGGAGAGCAGCAGCAGCGCCCGCATGGCCGCGTCGTCGGTGACGGCGCGGTACTCCCCGCGGCCGGTGTCCTTGAGGTGGGAGTGCTCCGGGCCGATGCCGGGGTAGTCCAGTCCGGCGGAGATGGAGTACGGCTCGGTGATCTGGCCCTCGTCGTCCTGGAGGACGTAGGAGCGCGAACCGTGCAGGATGCCCGGCTCGCCCGCGGTGAGGGTCGCCGCGTGCTCGCCGCTCTCCACTCCGTGCCCGGCCGGCTCGCAGCCCACCAGGCGGACCCCGGCGTCGGGGAGGAAGGCGTGGAAGAGGCCGATGGCGTTGGAGCCGCCGCCGACGCAGGCGACCGCCGCGTCCGGGAGGCGGCCCGCGCGCTCCAGGATCTGGCGGCGGGCCTCGACGCCGATGACGCGGTGGAAGTCGCGGACCATCGCCGGGAAGGGGTGGGGCCCGGCGACCGTGCCGAAGAGGTAGTGAGTGCGGTCCACGTTGGCGACCCAGTCGCGGAACGCCTCGTTGATGGCGTCCTTCAGGGTCCGCGAGCCGGACTTCACGGCGACGACCTCGGCGCCGAGCATCCGCATCCGGGCCACGTTCAGCGCCTGGCGCCGGGTGTCGATCTCGCCCATGTAGATGGTGCAGTCGAGGCCGAACAGGGCGCAGGCGGTCGCGGTGGCGACGCCGTGCTGGCCGGCGCCGGTCTCCGCGATGACGCGGGTCTTGCCCATCCGCCGGGTGAGGAGGGCCTGGCCCAGGACGTTGTTGATCTTGTGCGAGCCGGTGTGGTTCAGGTCCTCGCGCTTGAGGAAGATCCGGGCCCCGCCCGCGTGTCCGGCGAAGCGCGGGACCTCGGTCAGCGCGCTGGGCCGCCCGGTGTAGTGGGCCATCAGGGCGTCCAGCTCGGCGGCGAACTCCGGGTCGGTCTTGGCCTTGTCGTACTCGACGGCGACCTCGTCCACGGCGGCGACGAGCGCCTCCGGGATGAACTTGCCGCCGTACGCGCCGAAATAGCCCTCGGCGCTGGGGGTCAGACCCTCGGGGTCGGGGACGAAGAAGTCGGATGACATGCGACGTGCTCCTTGGCAGGGCGATGGGTGGGTGCACCGTGTGCGCCGAGGGCGGAGCGCCGCCGCGACCGGCGGGCGGTCGGGGCGGTGCGGTCGTCCGTACGGTGAGCCGGCCGCCGGGGCGCGTCAGGCGGCGGCGTGCCGGGGCGGCGGCTGCGGGGCGTCGGACGGGGTGCGCTCGGGCGCGGGCCCCGGACGCCATCGCATCCCGTTGACCTGTCCGGGCTCGTCGCCGATCACGTAGCGCACCCGCCGTCCGTGCACGCGCCGGGCGGGCGCGCGGCAGCCGCGGTGCCAGAAGGGCGGCGCGCAGGGGCCGGGCCGGGGGTGGCGGGAGGTGCGCCCCGCCGGGGCGTACGGGTCCCGGACCGGCGCCCCGGCGGGGCGCTGGCCCGGCCGGGTGCGGGACACGGGACGGTCGGTCACGGCCGGGGTCAGCCCCGCCCGTGGCGCAGCGCCGGGTGGGCGCCGGCGGCGACCAGGTCGGCGACGGCGGCGCGCGGGTCGCGCCCGGTCACCAGGGACTCGCCGACCAGGACCGCGTCGGCCCCGGCGTTGGCGTACGCGATCAGGTCGTGCGGGCCGCGCACGCCGGACTCGGCGACCTTGACGATGTGGTCGGGGATCTCGGGGGCGACGCGCTCGAAGGTGGAGCGGTCGACCTTGAGGTCCTTCAGGTTGCGCGCGTTGACGCCGATGATCCTCGCTCCGGCCTCCACCGCGCGCTCCGCCTCCTCCTCGTCGTGCGCCTCGACGAGCGGGGTGAGCCCGATGGACTCGGCGCGCTCGATCAGCGAGACCAGGGCGTCCTGGTCGAGGGCGGCGACGATCAGCAGGGCCAGGTCGGCGCCGTAGGCGCGGGCCTCCCAGAGCTGGTACGAGGTGACGATGAAGTCCTTGCGCAGGACCGGGATGTCGACCTTGGCGCGGACGGCCTCCAGGTCGGCGAGGGAGCCGCCGAAGCGGCGCTCCTCGGTGAGGACCGAGATGACGGACGCGCCGCCCGCCTCGTAGTCCGCGGCGAGCGCGGCCGGGTCGGCGATGGCGGCGAGGGCCCCCTTGGAGGGGGAGGAGCGCTTGACCTCGCAGATGACGGTCACGCCCTCGCCGCGCAGGGCGGCGACCCCGTCCTTCGCCCGGGGGGCGCGGGCCGCGCGCTCCTTGAGCTCGTCCAGGCTGACGCGCGCCTGCCGCTCCGCGAGGTCGGCGCGAACGCCCTCGATGATCTCGTCGAGCACACTCACGTGAGCGGCCCCCTTCCGGAACGGTGATGAGGGAACAGGATCAGCCACCCCGATGGTATCCGCAGGAGGCCCCGCGCCCCGCATCCGGCCGCTTCCCGTCCCACAGCCCGGACGTTCAGGGGGCGAGCGCGGAGCCGAAGGGCAGGTTTCGGACGACGGTGAAGACCAGCAGGACGGCGCCCGCGCCCCACCGCAGGGCGGGCGGGACCGCGATCCGCGGGGGCCGCCCGCGCCAAGCCCGCACCGCCCACAGGACCCAGAACACGGCGAAGAGGGCGTAGCCGGCGACGGCGACGGCGTTGGCGGAGAGGGCCGTGCCGAGGTCGCCGCGGATGAAGGCGTGGGCGCTGCGCAGCCCGCCGCAGCCGGGGCAGAACACCCCGGTCACCCGGAGCAGCGGGCAGACCGGGTAGTGGCCCGGTTCGTTGGGGTCGACCGAGCCGACGTACGCGAAGGCCGCGGCGACCGCGGCCAGAACGCCCGCCGGCGTGGCGAGCGCGCGCAGCCGCCCGGCGGGGGTCGCCGGCGGCCGCGGGGGCGGGGGCGGTCCGGCGGGCGGGGGCGGGGGTGCGGCGGGGGCAGGCGAGGCGTCCACCCGGCGATTGTCCCCGTTCACGCGGGAAGGCGCGGCCCCTGTGGGGTCGCGCCTTCCCGCGTGTCGGTCGCCGGGGCGGGCCGGCGGCCGGCTCAGTGGGAGGTCTGGGCCTGTCCGGCCCGAGCGCGGGCGGCCGCCATCTCGGCGGACTCCTTGGGCATTCCGAGCCCGGCGGCCTTCATGGCGAGGCCCACGAGCCCACCGGCGAAGATGACGGCGATGCCGACCCAGAAGCCGAGCGGGTTGGCCGCCACCATGAAGACGCCTGCGACGCAGAAGCCGATGAAGGAGATGATGACACCGGTCCAGGCGGCCGGGGTGTGTCCGTGGCTGCTGCCCGCCATGAGTTTGCTCCTCGTTGGTGTTGCGCTGTGGGTATCGCTGTCGTCGGGGCCGTCGCCCCGAGGGGACGGCTCACGCCCATTGTCCCGTACGCGCCGGGCGGGGGTGAGCGTGGGGTCAGACCGGGTGCGTCGGGTCCTCGCCCCGGTCGAGGGCCTTCCACAGCTCCTCGGGCCGCTCCGGGTCGGACGCGGCGCCGGCGGCCTTGCGGGGGCGGGGCGCGCCGTCGCGCTCGTACCGTCCGGACATCGCGGGCCAGCGGCCGCCGTAGCGCAGGGCGAGCAGCCCGGCGAGCAGGATCAGCAGGCCGCCGGCGGCGGTGACGTAGGGCCAGGCGGTGTGGTGGAGGGCGTCGACGGCGGCCGCCGCGTCGCCGGTGGTCCGGGCGGCCTCCTCGTCGAGGGCGGTGCCGTCGAGGGCCCCGGCCCAGGCGCCGGCCGCCGCCCCCAGGCCGCTGAGGGCCAGCAGGGCGGCGACGACGCGGCGGCCCGCGCCGCGTACGGCGAAGAGTGCGACGAGGGCGGCGAGGCCGACGACGGCGAGGGCGGCCGGGAGGCCGGTGACGTCCCGGCCGTCGGCGGTCAGCGGCAGCGCGCCGCCGCCGGTGGCCGCCTCACCGGTCGCCCAGGTCTGCCCGGAGGCGAGGAGGACGACGGTCGCGCCGGCCGCGCCGAGGAGCAGGGCGGCCGCGAGGCTGCGGCGGCCGCCGGCGGAGTCGGCCGCGGGGTCGGCGGTGCGGGCACGGGGCTGGGGTACGGGGACGGCGCTCACGCCTTCCACTATCCCCTACCGGTTCAGCGCCCGCGGAGCCGGTTGGCCGTATGGACGGCGCGGAGCACGGCGGCCGCCTTGTTGCGGCACTCGGCGTCCTCCGCGGCCGGGTCGGAGTCGGCGACGACGCCCGCCCCCGCCTGCACGTGGGCGGTGCCGTCGCGGAGCAGGGCGGTGCGGATGGCGATGGCCGTGTCCGAGTCCCCGGCGAAGTCGAGGTAGCCGACGCAGCCTCCGTACAGGCCGCGGCGGCTCGGCTCCAGCTCCTCGATGATCTGCATGGCGCGGGGCTTGGGGGCGCCCGAGAGGGTGCCCGCGGGGAAGCAGGCGGTCAGGACGTCGAAGGCGGTGCGGTCCTCGGCGACCCGGCCGGTGACGGTGGAGACGATGTGCATGACGTGGGAGTACCGCTCGATCGACATGAAGTCGACGACCTCGACGCTGCCCGGCTCGCAGACCCGCCCCAGGTCGTTGCGGCCGAGGTCGACGAGCATCAGGTGCTCGGCGCGTTCCTTGGGGTCGGCGAGGAGTTCCTCCGCGAGCGCCTGGTCCTCGCGCGGGGTCGCGCCGCGGGGGCGGGTCCCGGCGATCGGGTGGACCGTCGCCCGCCCGTCCTCGACCTTGACCAGCGCCTCGGGGCTGGAGCCGACGACGTCGAACCCGTCGAAGCGGAAGAGGTACATGTACGGGGACGGGTTGGTGGCGCGCAGCACCCGGTAGACGTCCAGGGCGCTCGCGGTGCAGGGCGTCTCGAAGCGCTGGGAGGGGACCACCTGGAACGCCTCGCCGGCGCGGATGCGCTCCTTGATGTCCACGACGGCGTCCTGGTAGGCCGCGCCGCCCCACCGGGCGGTGTACGGGGGCAGCTCGGACGGCGGCAGGACGGCGGGGGCGCTCTCGACGGGGCGGCGCAGGTCGCGCTCCATCGCGTCGAGCCGGGCGACGGCGTCGGCGTGGGCCTCGTCGACCCCGGTGTCGCGGTCGTCGCGGTTGATCGCGTTGGCGATCAGCAGGACGGTGCCGTCCTGGTGGTCGAGGACGGCGAGGTCCGACGTGAGCAGCATGGTCAGCTCGGGCAGCCCCAGGTCGTCGCCGCCGTGCTCGCCGATGTCCTCCAGCCGGCGGACGACGTCGTAGCCGAGGTAGCCGACCATGCCGCCGGTGAACGGCGGGAGGCCCGCGTCGCCGACCAGGTCGCGGGGGGTGTGCAGGGCCTCGACGGTGGCGCGCAGGGCGTCGAGCGGGTCGCCGCCGCGCGGGACCCCGACGGGCGGGGCGCCGAGCCAGTGGGCCTCGCCGTCGCGGGCGGTGAGCGTGGCGTCGCTGCGGACGCCGATGAACGAGTAGCGCGACCAGGTGCGGCCGTTCTCCGCGGACTCCAGCAGGAAGGTGCCGGGGCGTTCGGCGGCGAGCTTGCGGTACAGGCCGACCGGGGTGTCGCCGTCCGCGAGGAGGCGGCGGCTGACGGGGACGACGCGCCGGTCGACGGCCAGCTTGCGGAAGGTGTCGAGATCCATGGCCGGTGACCTTACAGGCGTCCCGGACCCGGTCATGATCGCTCGGGAGCCGCCAGCGGGAGGACGTCGGCGTCGAAGCAGGTGCGGTCGCCCGTGTGGCAGGCGGCGCCCGTCTGGTCCACCCTGACCAGCACGGTGTCCCCGTCGCAGTCCAGGGCGACGGACCTGACGTGCTGGACGTGGCCGGAGGTGTCGCCCTTGGCCCAGTACTCCCGGCGGCTGCGCGACCAGTAGGTGCAGCGGCCCGTGGTGAGGGTGCGGTGCAGGGCCTCGTCGTCCATCCAGCCGAGCATCAGCACCTCGCCGGTGTCGTACTGCTGGGCGATGGCCGGGACCAGGCCGTCGGCGCCGCGCTTGAGGCGGGCGGCGATGGCGGGGTCGAGGCTGCTGGCGGGCGGGGTGGCGCCGGGCGTGCTGGTCATGGGCCCATTGTGCCGTGGCGGCGGGGCGCGCGGGGCGGGCGTCCATGGGGCGGACCCCGCCCGGCGGCCGTAGGCTGGCGGGCATGTCGACCCATGCCAAACGTGAACGCCTGCTGCTCGCCGATCTGTTGGAGGCCGCCGGTCCGGACGCCCCGACCCTGTGCGCGGGCTGGAGGACCCGCGACCTGGCCGCCCACGTGGTGGTCCGCGAACGCCGCGCGGACGCGGCGGGCGGGCTGGTCATCCCCGCGCTGAAGGCCCGGCTGGAGCGGGTGCAGGCGGAGTTCGCGGCGAAGCCGTACGGGGAGCTGGTCCAGCTCCTCCGCACCGGCCCGCCCCGGTTCTCCCCCCTCTCCCTCAAGCAGGTCGACGAGGCGGCGAACACCGTCGAGTTCTTCGTCCACGCGGAGGACGTGCGCCGGGCCCAGCCCGACTGGTCGCGCCGCGAGCTGGACCCGGTCTTCGCCGACCTGCTGTGGTCGCGGCTGGAGCGGACGGCCCGCCTGCTGGGCCGCGGGGCGCCGGTGGGCCTGGTGCTGCGCCGCCCGGACGGGCGGACGGTGGTCGCCCGCAAGGGCGCCCCGGTGGTGACGGTGACCGGGGAGCCGGCCGAGCTGCTGCTGTTCGCGTTCGGCCGGCAGCGGGCGGCGGACGTCGAGACGGCGGGCGACGAGGCGGCGGTGGAGCGGCTGCGGGCGGCGGAGCTGGGGATGTAGTCCCGCCGGTCAGCCGGGCAGTTCGGCGCGGCGGAGCGCGGTGACGGCCAGCCCCGCCGCGCCGCCCGCCGCGCACACCGCCGCGCTGACGCCGAAGACCGGGCCGGTGCCCCACAGGGCGACGGCGGCCCCGGTGACGGGGTAGCTCAGCGGGGCGGCGGCGTACGTGAAGAGCGTGGCGACCGAGGTGACCCGGCCCAGGTACACCGGGTCGGCCGCGGTCTGGACGAGGGCCCCGCCCAGGGCTCCGCCGAGGCCCATGAAGAGGCCGACGAGGACGGCGGTCGCGGTGGCGAGGGCCACCGAGGGCACGTGGGCCAGGGCCGCCACCGCCACCGCGCCGACGAGGACGGTCAGGCAGAGCACGAGCCCGGCGCGGGGCGCCCGGCCCCGGACCGCCAGGAGGAGGGCGGCCGCGGCCGCGCCGGCGGCGAACCCGGCGACGATCCACCCCATGCCGGCGGCGCCCCAGCCGCGCTCCTCGGAGAGCAGGATCAGGCCGAGGTTGAACGGCCCCATGAATCCCAGCTCGCTGACGGCCATGACCAGCATGAGCGGGCCGAGCAGCGGGTGGCGGCGGATGTGGCGCAGGCCGTCGACGAGGTCGTGCCACGCGGTCGAGGAGGGCGCGGGCCGCCCGTCGGCGGGCTTCGCCGGCTCGGGCAGCGGTGCGATCCGCAGGCGTATCAGCAGCGGCAGGGACACGGCGAACAGCAGTCCGGCGGCGGCGAAGGCCAGGGCGGGCCCGCCGGCGGCCACGGCGACGCCTCCCAGCGGGGCGCCGACCACACTGGCGCCGCGGGCGGCGAGTGCACGCAGGCCCTGGATCCTGCCGAGCTGCCCGGCGGTGCTGATGCGGGGCGGCAGCGCCCCCACGGCGGGCAGGAACAGGGCGTCGACCGCGCCGAAGACCAGGGCGACGGCCACCAGGATCCCCGCGGTCGGCGCGGTGGCGACCAGGGCGCCGGCGAGGGCGAGGACGACGACCGCGCGGGCGGCGTCGCTGCCGACGACGACGCGGCGGGGCCCCCACCGGTCGGCGAGCACTCCCCCGCCGAGCAGCAGCACCGCCCGCGGCACCGATCCGGCGGCGAGCACCAGGCCGGCGCCGGTGGCGCTGCCGGTGCGGGCGGCGGCCCAGGCGAGGGCCATGAAGTAGACACTGTCGCCGATCATCGAGGCGGTGTACGCGCCGAGCCAGCGCAGGACGTTGGGGTCGCGGTGTGCGACGCGCTCGGGGGCCTCGGCCGCCGTGGCGGTGGTCATGGTGCGGGTCCTTCCGGGGCGTCGGGTCTCAGGCGCGGAACGGGAAGCCGTACAGGTGCAGGGCGACGTTCTCGCGGTCCTCGCCCTCGCCGGACTCCTCGCGCTCGCGGCCCAGCTCCTCGTAGCGGCGGACGAGCGCGTGCATCTCCCGGCCGAGCGCGTCCAGTTCGTCGGCGGTGAGCCGGGAGACGTACTCCGAGCGGAAGGCGGCGCCGCGCCACTCGGCGGGCCAGCTCTGGTGGGCGTCCAGGAAACCCCGGTACAGCTCGGTCTGCTGGTCGAGGGAGAGGCGGCCCACGGCGGCGTAGGCGGCCGCCTTCTCGGGGGCGTCCCGGAAGTCCTCGTCGCGGAAGCTGAAGCCGTGGGAGGAGGGCTGCCACCAGCGTTCGCGGCCGTCCCCGCTCTCGCTCTCGGCCGGTTCGATCAGTCCGTGGTCGGCCAGTCTGCGCAGGTGGTAGCTGACCAGCGAGACGGCCTCGTCGACCTGTTCGGCCAGGTGGGAGGCGGTGGCCCGGCGGGCGACGAACAGGGCCCGGTAGAGCCTCATGCGCAGCGGGTGGCCGAACACCTTGAGGGTGGCGAGGTCGGAGACGCGGAGGGTTTCCTTGCGGGGCATGGCCCTCACCCTAGACGTGCAACTTTTCTTGCGCAATATTCCTTGCGCGATTCCCCGTGCGGTGTGCGCACGGGGCGGACGGGGCGCTCGCAGAGCCGTGGAAGCACGACGCCCTGACGACCGGCGCGCTGCCGGTCACCAGGGCGGGGTCCTCCGCGCGGGTCAGCGGACCGGGTGGCCGGCCTCCCGCAGGGCTTCCTTGACCTCGGGGATCCGCAGGTCGCCGAAGTGGAAGACGGAGGCGGCGAGCACCGCGTCGGCGCCCGCGTCGACGGCCGGGGCGAAGTCCGCGAGCCGGCCCGCGCCGCCGGAGGCGATGACGGGGACGGTGACGTGGCGGCGTACCGCGGCGATCATCTCGGTGTCGTAGCCGTCCTTGGTGCCGTCCGCGTCCATCGAGTTGAGCAGGATCTCGCCCGCGCCCAGCTCCGCGGCCCGGTGCGCCCACTCGACGGCGTCGATGCCGGCGCCCTTGCGGCCGCCGTGCGTGGTGACCTCGAAGCCCCCCCGCGGCGTGCGGCGGGCGTCCACGGAGAGGACCAGCACCTGGCGTCCGAAGCGCTCGGCGATCTCCCGGATGAGGTCGGGGCGGGCGATGGCGGCGGTGTTGACGCCGACCTTGTCGGCCCCGGCGCGCAGCAGCCTGTCGACGTCGTCCGGGGTGCGGACGCCGCCGCCGACGGTGAGCGGGATGAAGACCTGCTCGGCGGTGCGGCGGACCACGTCGTACGTCGTGGCGCGGTCGCCGCTGGAGGCGGTGATGTCGAGGAAGGTCAGCTCGTCGGCGCCCTCGGCGTCGTACAGCTTGGCCATCTCGACGGGGTCGCCGGCGTCGCGCAGGTTCTGGAAGTTGACGCCCTTGACGACCCGGCCGGCGTCCACGTCCAGGCAGGGGATGACCCGTACGGCGAGGCTCACCGCGCGCCTCCCCGGTACGCCTCGACCTCGACCTCGACGACGAGGCCGGGGTCCACGAACCCGGACACGATGATCATGGAGGCGGCGGGGCGCACGGCGTCGAACAGCTCCTTGTGGGCGCGCCCGACGTCGTCCACGTCGCGGGCGTGGGTCAGGTACATCCGGGTGCGGACGACGTCCTCGCGGCCGAGGCCCACCTGCTCCAGCGCCGCGAACGCGACGTCGAAGGCGGTGACCGCCTGCTCGTACGGGGAGCCCGCGGCGATCTGGCCGTCCACCACGGAGGTGCAGCCGGCCACCAGGACGAGCCCGTTGGGCAGCTCGACCGCGCGGGAGTAGCCGAACTTCTCCTCCCACGGGGCGCCGGAGGCGATACGGCGCACGGCGCCGGGGGAAGCGGTCACGCGGCGACCGCCTTGAGGGCCTCTTCCAGCGTGAAGGCCTTCGCGTACAGCGCCTTGCCGACGATCGCGCCCTCGACGCCCTCGGGGACGAGGAGGGAGATCGCGCGGAGGTCGTCGAGCGAGGAGACTCCGCCGGAGGCGACGACCGGGCGGTCGGTGGCGGCGCAGACGTCCCGCAGCAGGCCGAGGTTGGGGCCCTGGAGGGTGCCGTCCTTGGCGATGTCGGTGACGACGTAGCGGGCGCAGCCCTCGGAGTCGAGGCGCGCCAGCGTCTCGTAGAGGTCGCCGCCGTCGCGGGTCCAGCCGCGGCCGCGCAGGGTGGTGCCGCGGACGTCGAGGCCGACGGCGATCTTGTCGCCGTGCTCGGCGATGACCTTCGCGACCCACTCGGGGGTCTCCAGGGCGGCCGTGCCGAGGTTGACGCGGCGGCAGCCGGTGGCGAGGGCGGCGGCGAGCGAGGCGTCGTCGCGGATGCCGCCGGACAGCTCGACCTTGATGTCCATGGCCCCGGCGACCTCGGCGATCAGGGCGCGGTTGTCGCCGGTGCCGAAGGCGGCGTCCAGGTCGACCAGGTGCAGCCACTCGGCGCCGGCGCTCTGCCAGGCGAGGGCGGCCTCCAGCGGGGAGCCGTAGGAGGTCTCGGAGCCGGACTCGCCGTGGACGAGGCGGACGGCCTGGCCGTCGCGGACGTCGACGGCGGGGAGCAGTTCAAGCTTCGGCATTACAGCGTCTCGATCCAGTTGGTCAGCAGGTCGGCGCCGGCGTCGCCGGACTTCTCGGGGTGGAACTGGGTGGCCCACAGCGCGCCGTTCTCCACGGCGGCCACGAACCGTTCGCCGTACGCGGCCCAGGTGACCCTGGGGGCGCGGATCTTGTCGTTGGTCACTTCCAGGGACCAGTCGTGCGCCGCGTAGGAGTGCACGAAGTAGTACCGCGCCTCGGGGTCGAGCCCCGCGAAGAGCCGGGAGTCCTCGGGGGCCTCGACGGTGTTCCACCCCATGTGCGGGACCACGTCGGCCTTCAGCGGGCCGACCGTGCCGGGCCATTCGTCCAGGCCCTCGGTCTCCACGCCGTGCTCCACGCCGCGCTCGAAGAGGATCTGCATCCCCACGCAGACGCCCATCACCGGGCGGCCGCCGGAGAGCCTGCGGCCGATGATCCAGTCGCCTCGGGCCCGCTTCAGCCCCTCCATGCAGGCGGAGAACGCCCCCACACCGGGGACGAGCAGCCCGTCGGCGGCCATCGCCCGGTCGTAGTCGCGGGTGATCTCGACGTCCGCGCCGACGTGGGCGAGGGCCCGTTCGGCGGAGCGGACGTTGCCGAAGCCGTAGTCGAAGACGACGACCTTCTTCTTGCTCGCGCTCATGACGCGTCCTTCCTGAACCCGCTCACCGCGCGGCCCTCTTCTCGTACTCGTGTCACGGCGCGCTCCCTCAGTCCCACAGTCCCTGGATGCGCAGGACCCCCGCCACCAGGCACATCGCGGAGCCGATCGCGAGCAGGACGACGACGCCCCTGGGCAGCCCCTGCTTGGCGAAGGAGTAGACACCGCCCGCCAGGAAGAGGCCGACGACGATCAGGACGGTGTTGAGGCCGGTCACAGGGCGCCCTTCGTCGAGGGCAGGATGCCGGCCGCGCGCGGGTCGTGCTCGCAGGCGTAGCGCAGGGCGCGGGCGAGCGCCTTGAACTGGCACTCGACGATGTGGTGGGCGTTGCGCCCGTACGGCACGTGGACGTGCAGGGCGATCTGCGCCTGGGCGACGAACGACTCCAGGATGTGCCGGGTCATGGTGGTGTCGTACTCGCCGATCATCGGCGCCATCTTCTCGGGCTCGGTGTGCACGAGGTAGGGGCGGCCGGAGAGGTCGACGGTGACCTGGGCGAGGGACTCGTCCAGCGGGACGGTGCAGTTGCCGAAGCGGTAGATGCCGACCTTGTCGCCGAGGGCCTGCCGGAAGGCCGCGCCGAGCGCGAGGGCGGTGTCCTCGATGGTGTGGTGGCTGTCGATGTGCAGGTCGCCCTCGGTCTTGACCGTGAGGTCGAACAGGCCGTGGCGGCCGAGCTGGTCGAGCATGTGGTCGTAGAAGCCGACCCCGGTGGCGACATCGACCTTTCCGGTGCCGTCGAGGTCGATCTCGACCAGCACGGACGTTTCCTTCGTGGCGCGTTCCACGCGGCCTACGCGGGGGCTCATGCGTCGTGCTCCTTCTTGAGTTCGCGTGCCGCATCGAGGAACGCGTCGTTCTCGGCGGGGGTTCCGGCGGTGACCCGCAGCCAACCCGGCACGCCGTTGTCCCGGACCAGGACGCCCCGGTCGAGGATGCGCCGCCAGGCGGCGTGGCTGTCGTCGAAGCGGCCGAACTGGACGAAGTTGGCGTCCGACTCGGTGACCTCGTAGCCGGCGGCGCGCAGTTCGGCCACCAGCCGGTCGCGCTCGCTCTTGAGCTGCGCGACGTACCCCAGCAGCGTATCGGTGTACTCCAGGGCCGCGAGCGCGGTGGCCTGGGTGATGGAGGAGAGGTGGTACGGCAGCCGCACCAACTGGACCGCCTCGACGACGGCCGGGTCGGCGGCGAAGTAGCCCAGGCGCAGCCCGGCCGCGCCGAACGCCTTGGACATGGTGCGGGAGACGACCAGGTTGCGGCGGCCGGCGATGAGCGGGAGCAGCGAGGGGTGGTGGCTGAACTCGCCGTACGCCTCGTCGACGACGACCATCGTGTCCCCGGCGGCCTGCGCGGCGTCGTACAGGGCGAGGACGGTGCCGGCGTCCACGGCGGTGCCGGTGGGGTTGTTGGGCGAGGTGACGAAGACGACGTGGGGGCGGTGCTCGGCGATGGCGGCGCGGGCGGCGGCCACGTCGATGGTGAAGTCCTCGCCGCGCGGTCCGGAGATCCAGCCGGTGCCGGTGCCCCGCGCGATCAGGGCGTGCATGGAGTAGGAGGGTTCGAAGCCGAGCGCGGTGCGCCCCGGACCGCCGAAGGTCTGCAGGAGCTGCTGGAGGACCTCGTTGGAGCCGTTGGCGGCCCAGACGTGGGCCGCCGCGACCTCGTGCCCGGCGGTGCGGGTGAGGTAGCGGGCCAGCTCGGTGCGCAGCTCGACGGCGTCCCGGTCGGGGTAGCGGTTGAGGTGGCGGGCGGCCTCGCGGACCCGCTCGGCGATCCGGTCGACGAGCGCTTCGGGCAGCGGGTAGGGGTTCTCGTTGGTGTTGAGCCGTACGGGGACGTCGAGCTGGGGCGCCCCGTAGGGGGTCCTGCCGCGCAGTTCGTCGCGGATGGGGAGGTCGTCCCAGGCGTTGCGGAGGGCGCCGGCGTTCGTCATCGCTGCGGGACCTTCCAGCCGAACCGCGCCTTCAGGGCCGCGCCGTGGGCGGGCAGGTCCTCCGCCTCGGCGAGGGTCACGACGTGGTGGGCGACGTCGGCGAGGGCGTCGCGGGTGTAGTCCACGATGTGGATGCCGCGCAGGAACGACTGCACGGACAGGCCCGAGGAGTGGCAGGCGCAGCCGCCGGTGGGCAGGACGTGGTTGGAGCCGGCGCAGTAGTCGCCGAGCGAGACCGGCGACCAGGGGCCGACGAAGATCGCGCCGGCGTTGCGGACCCGGTCGGCGACGGCGGCGGCGTCGGCGGTCTGGATCTCCAGGTGCTCGGCCCCGTAGGCGTCGACGACCGTGAGGCCGTCCTCGACGGAGGAGACCAGGACGATCGCGGACTGGCGGCCGGCGAGGGCGGGCCGGATGCGGTCGTCGACGTGCTTGGCGGCGGCGACCTGCCGGGCCAGCTCCGCCTCGGTGGCGGCGGCCAGCTCCGCGGAGTCGGTGACCAGGACGGCGGCGGCCATCGGGTCGTGCTCGGCCTGGCTGATCAGGTCGGCGGCCACGTGCACCGGGTCGGCGGTGGCGTCGGCGAGGATGGCGATCTCGGTGGGCCCGGCCTCGGCGTCGATCCCGATCCGGCCCTTGAGCAGGCGCTTGGCGGCGGCGACGTAGATGTTGCCGGGGCCGGTGACCAGGTTGACCGGGAGGCAGTCCTCGGTGCCGTACGCGAACATCGCGACGGCCTGGGCGCCGCCCGCCGCGTACACCTCGTCGACGCCGAGCAGGGCGCAGGCGGCGAGGATGGTGGGGTGCGGCAGCCCGCCGTGGTCCTTCTGCGGCGGGGAGGCGACGGCGATGCCCTCGACGCCCGCCTCCTGGGCGGGGACGACGTTCATCACGACGGAGGAGGGGTAGACCGAGCGGCCGCCGGGGACGTAGAGCCCGACGCGCTCGACCGGCACCCACTTCTCGGTGACGGCGCCGCCGGGGACGACCCGCGTGGTGTGCGGGGTGCGGCGCTGCTCGCGGTGGACGAGGCGGGCGCGGCGGATCGACTCCTCCAGCGCGGCGCGGACGGCCGGGTCCAGGGACTCCAGGGCGCGGGAGAGCGCGGCGGCCGGGACCCGGACCGACGCGATCCGGACACCGTCGAGCCGCTCCCCCCACTCGATCACTGCCGCGGAGCCGCGATGGCGCACGTCCTCGCAGATGGGCCGCACCGTCTCCAGGGCGGCTTCCACGTCGAACTCGGCACGGGGCAGCAGGTCGCGCAGGGCGGCGCCCTCGGGGAGGGCGTCGCCGCGCAGATCGATTCGAGAGATCACACCGCAATTCTCGCAGACCGCCGCCGGCCGCCGGTCGCCCGTATCACTGGCTGATACATGCCCCGGCCATGTCCCGCCCGTCACTGCTGACCGCGGGCGTTCACGCCGTCACACAGGAGGGAAGAACAAGGGTCAGGCGTGTGCACGGAGGGAGCGGCAGTGACCGAGCCGCACGAAGGCGACATTCCGGACGGCCTCAGCGCAGCGGAGCTGGGCATGTGGCAGTCCTTCCGCAACGGGACCACCTACGACCTACGCACGTACGACACGACCCGCAACGACCCGTTCTCCCCGCACGTGTGGGGCCCTGAGCGCAGCGTCGGCGCGCGCACGGTGGCGCGGCTGCTGCTGAGCGGGCCGCCTCCCCGGCCCGGCCGGGTGGCGGCGCTGAAGCTCCGCGGGGTGCGGATCACCGGGAAGCTGGACCTGGCGGGCGGCCGGGTCTCCCCGTACGTGGAGCTGACCGGCTGCCGCTTCGAGCAGGAGGTGGTGCTGCCGGAGTGCCACTTCACGACGTTGCGGCTGGTCGGCTGCGCGCTGCCCCGGTTGGACGCGGCGCGGCTGCACACGGAGGGGGACCTGCATCTGCCGCGCTGCCGGATCGACCGGGGCATCCGGCTGACCGACGCCCAGATCGGCACGGACCTGCTGATCAACCAGCTCAGCGTCGGGCCCGACCGCCACGGGCGGGCCTTCGTCGGGGACGGGATGGCGGTCGCGCAGGACCTCCAGGCCGAGATGGTCGAGACGCGCGGCGAACTGAGCCTGCGGGGCGCGAAGGTGGGCGGTTCGCTGAGCCTGCGCGGCAGCAGGCTGCGCGCCGGGCAGGACCGCCGCGCGCTGAACGCCCCGCAGTTGACGGTGGAGCGCACGCTGTACATGACCGAGGCGTGGGTGAGCGTCGACACGGGGAACCAGGGCGCCACTCCCCCGTACGGCGTGGTCTACGCCCCGACCCCGGCGCGCGGGACCCGGTCGCAGGTGTTCGAGTGCCGGGGCGGGGTGCGGCTGGACGACGGCCGGTTCGGGGACGCGGTGGACCTGCACAAGGCGCGGTTCGCGATGACCCGGCAGGAGGAGCTGTCGCTGCGCCGGATCGTCACTCCGGAGCTGCGGTTCAACGCGGAGCGCCCGGAGGAGGGCCGGGTCGTCCTGAACGGCGCGAAGGTGGTCACGCTGGTCGACCTGTCGACGAGCTGGCCGGGTCCGGGCGGTCTGGCGATGGGCGGCTTCGTCTACGAGAACCTCGTCCCCTACGGCCACTTCCCGCTCTCGCGGCGGCTGGAGTGGGTGCAGGCGGCGACCCCGGAGTACGTCCCCGAGCCGTACGAGCGCCTCGCGACGGTGCTGCGCAGTTGCGGCGAGGACGCGGACGCCCGCGAGGTGCTGCTGGCCAAGCAGCGCCGTCGCCGCGAGACGCTGCCGCCCGCGGCGCGGGCGTGGGGCTACCTCCAGGACTGGATGGTGGCGTACGGGTACCGGCCGGGGCGGGCCGCGGTGTGGATGGCGGTGCTGTGGGCGGCGGGCACGGCGGCCTTCTCGCGCCACGACCCGACGGCGATCAAGGCGGATGAGCATCCGCAGTGGAATCCGGCCCTGTACGCGCTGGATCTGCTGATCCCGGTGATCAACCTCGGCCAGGACGGCTACTGGCGGATGGAGGACGGCTGGCAGTGGGCCGCGGCCGGTCTGGTGCTGGTGGGGTGGGTTCTGGCCACCACGGTGGCGGCGGGGGCGTCCCGGCTGCTGCGCCGGGGGTGACCGCACGGGCCCTCCGGACCCCGCTCGGGCGGGCGGGGACGGGGGTCCGGCCGCTCCGGGCCCCCGGCCGCAGGGGGCGCGCGAGGGAGCGAGAGAGCGCGTTCAAGCCACCCAAAGCCCCTTCCTTTGCCCTTTCTTGACCCGGTCCGATACAACCCTCCCACTCGGCACAGAAGCTTCACAGCACGCCCCTGGCGCCCCTCTCACCAGCGGTTTTCAATGGTCTGCACCATGGCACTCCTTCGCGCTCTGCTCAGTACCGCCCGCATGGTCCGGCACGGCTCGGCGCTCTCCGCCGGGCTCCTGGCGGACGACGCGGTGCTGCTCGACGCCCCCGACGAGCGGCTCTCCCCCGCGCTGGTCGCCGCCGCACTGGGCGACTACGGGCCGGCCGCCGGCCTGCTCGCCGCCACGCGGGAGGGCGCCGAGTGGGAGAACCGGGACCGCTACCTGGGCCGGCTCGTCGCCTTCGCCCGCAACCGGGACGGCTGGCTGGTCGACTGGATCGCCGCCGCCCCCCGCGACCCGGACGCCCTCCTCGTCAAGGCGGAGCTGGCCGTGCACCGGGCCTGGGAGTCGCCCGCCCGCGCGGAACGGCTCCACGAGGTCGTCCCGATGATCACCGCGGCGGCCGAGGCGGACCCGCGCGACCCGGTGCCCTGGCGGCTCGCCCTGGACCACGCGCGCGGCTCCCACGCCACGCACACCGCCTTCGAGTCGCTGTGGGAGCAGGCGGTGCGCCGCTCGCCGCACCACTACGGCTGCCATGTGGCGGCCCTGCGCTACCTCTCCGCCGCCTGGTACGGCTCGCACCGCGAGTGCTTCGACTTCGCCGAGCGGGCCGCCGAGGACGCCCTGCCCGACTCCCTGGTGCAGGCCCTCCCGGTCCGGGCCGCCTTCGCCCTGCTCCTGGACGCCCGAGCGGCCGGCCGGGCCACCCCCGTACTGGAGGAGCGGATCGACGCCGCGGCCGACCTCGCGATCAGGCTGTCGGCGGCCTACCGGCCCGGCGACCCGTGGCCCGCCGAGGTACGCAACCTGCTCGCGTACGTCCTGCTCGCCCGCGGCCGCTGGGACGAGGCGCTGGACCAGTTCGCCATGATCGGCCGCTACGCCACCTCGTTCCCGTGGTCGTCGGTGTCCGACGACGCGCTCGGCCGCTTCCTCGACGCGCGCGACGGCGCGCGCCTGCGGGCGGCCTCCCTGACCCCCTTGCGCGACCGGGCCGGACGCGGTCGCCCCCGCGGCCATTACGCTTGAGCGTTGTGACCACCGCACGCCTTCCCCTCTTCCCCCTCAACGCGGTGCTGTTCCCCGGACTGGTGCTGCCGCTCAGCGTCCACGAGGAGCGGTACCGCGCCATGCTGCGCGAACTGCTCAGGAGCGACGAGGACGAACCCCGCCGCTTCGCCGTGGTCGCGGTCCGCGACGGCCGCGAGACGGCCCCCACGGCCACCGGTATGCCGGACGCCGTCGCGGCCGCCCCGTCCGCCGAGCGCGCCCCGGCCGACGGCTTCGGCCCCGACCCGATCCAGGCGTTCCACCGGGTCGGCTGCGTCGCCGACGCGGCGACGATCCGCGAGCGCGCCGACGGCAGCTTCGAGGTGCTGGCCACCGGCACCACCCGGATCAGGCTGCTCTCCGTGGACGCCGGCGGCCCGTATCTGACCGCCGAGGTGGAGGAGCTGGCCGACGAGCCGCCCGGCGAGGACCGGGGCGACGAGGCGGGAGCGCTCGCCGAGGGCGTGCTGCGGGCCTTCCGCTCGTACCAGAAGCGCCTGGCCGGGGCCAGCGAGCGCTCGCTGACCACCGGCGCGGAGCTGCCCGACGACCCGTCCGTCGTCTCCTACCTGGTCGCGGCGGCCACGGTCCTGGACGTGCCGACCAAGCAGCGCCTGCTCCAGGCCCCGGACACCGCGACCCGGCTCCGCGAGGAGCTGGCTCTGCTGCGCAGGGAGGCCGCGGTCATCCGCCATCTGCCCTCCCTGCCCGCGGCCGACCTGACCCGCGTCCCCACCCACCCCAACTGACCGAGGACCGTGCCCGGTGGCGAAGAAGCCGAAGAAGCAGGCGGGCGGCACGCCCGCCACGGTCGCCCTGACCGCGGCGGGCGTGCCGTTCACGGTCCACGCCTACGACCACGACCCGGCCGCCCCGTCCTACGGCGAGGAGGCGGCCGAAGCCCTGGGGGTCGGCCCCGACCGCGTCTTCAAGACCCTGGTGGCGGACGTGGACGGCGAGCTGACGGTCGCGGTGGTCCCGGTCGCCGGCTCGCTGGACCTCAAGGCCCTGGCCGCAGCGGTGGGCGGCAAGCGCGCCGCGATGGCGGACCCGGCCGCCGCCGAGCGCGCCACCGGGTACGTGCGCGGCGGCATCTCCCCCCTGGGCCAGCGCAAGCGGCTGCGCACGGTGCTGGACGCGTCGGCGCTGACCCACTCCACGATCTGCGTCTCGGCGGGCCGCCGCGGCCTGGAGGTCGAGCTGGCGGCCGCGGACCTGGCGGCGCTGACGGGCGCCGCGTTCGCGCCCGTCGCCAAAGCCGCCTGAGCGGCCTGAGCGGCGGCGGGTAGGGGGTGTCCGGCGGATCAGGGCCGGACAAGGCCGCGCTGTCGGGTGCGGTGCGTCGCAAGGCGCTGGAATGCCCTCGTCGCGGAGCGATTCGGGCGTTCCGGCAGCGCCGCGAGGTGCCGTGCCGGGCGCCGCGGACCCGGCTCTGATCCGCCGGACACCCCCTAGGAGGCGCTTCCCGCCGGGGGCGGCGGGGCCGCCTCCGGTCCGCCGTAGTACCCGGCGTACCGCTCCGCCCAGTCCGGCTCGGCCTCCCGCGGCCCGAACGCGGCGGTCAGCAGCAGATGGACCGCCATCGCCGCGAACGGCCAGGCCAGCACCGCCGCCCACACCGCGTGCAGCTCCAGCGGCGCGTCGAACGCCACGCCGCGGCCGGCCTCGCGGGCCCGGCCCACCACGTCGGAGGAGGGGCCCAGCCACACCCCGGTCCGCCATGCCAGCAGCGATCCGAGCAGCGCGCCCAGCGCCAGCCCCGCGACCACGAGGACGCCCCCGCGGCGCAGCCGCCAGACGACGGCCGCCGCCGAGAGCGCGCCGAACGCGAGGGCCAGCAGGACGAACGTGCCGTCCGCCCCGATCGCCTCCTCGCCCTCGCTGTTCTTCAGGAAGACGGCCGTCTCGTCGGAGATCAGGGGGACGCGCGGCGAGAGCTGCAGCCACAGCAGCCCGAGCCCGATCCCCGCGAGCGCGACCAGCACGGCGACGACGGCTGCCTGGCGGAGCTCCGTCGCGGTGTCCGGGTCGTCCGGCGCGCCGGCCGGGGGCGCGGCGTGGGAGCCCGGCGGCGGCCACGGGTCGCGGGGGTCCGGCTGGTTCGGCGGCGGCGTCGACGGTTCGTTCACCGTGCCATCGTGCCAGGCCCCCCCGGGCGCCGCCTCACCGGATGCCGCGGGCGTGCGCCGGGCGGGGCTACCGTACGGCCGCGCGCCGGTACGCCCACGTCGCGGCGGCCAGCGAGAGGACGCCGACCGCGGCGCAGACCGCGAGGAAGAGGCCGATCAGGCCCCAGTCCGGCCGGGCGTCGAAGGAGCGGGCCAGCGCCTCCACCCCGTACGTCGAGGGCAGCAGGTCGCGCGCCCACCGCACCGGCTCCGGCATCCGGTCGGCCGGCAGCACCCCGAGCAGCAGGGCGGCCGACATCCCGAGCTGGCCCAGCAGGGTGGCCAGCTCCTGGCGCGGGGCGAGCAGGCCGAGCGCGGCCCCCAGCCCGGCCAGCGCGGCCCCGGAGAGCGGGATCACGGCCGCCAGCACCCACAGGTGGGTCATCGGCAGGTGGAACAGCACGCTGCCGGCGACCGCCGTGAACACCGCGCCGGGCACGGTGAACGAGGCGTACGCGGCCGCCGCCCCGAGCACGACCGCCGCGGGCGGCACGGGCAGGGTGGCGTAGTGGTCGAGCCCGCCGCCCGCCCGCAGGTGGCCGAAGTACTGGGCGAGCAGGTTGAGCGCGACGAAGGCGACGACCAGGACGCTGGAGCCGGCGACCACGGCGCGCGCCTCCGCCCCGCCGTCCACCACCCCTCGCATCAGGACCATGATCCCGACGGACTGGAAGGTCGCCACGAAGAGCAGCGGGATCCGGGCGACGCGCGCCCGCGAGAGCTGGGCGCGGTAGACCGCGGCCAGCGACGGCAGCAGCCGGGCGCGGGGCGCGAGCGGTCCGGGGACGGTACGGGCGTCCGCGGCGCCGGAGGGGCCGGGCGCGGGCCGGACGCGCGCGGGCGCGGTCCTGGCCGGGATGATGCTCGTCACCTGCGGCCGCTCCCCCGATACCTGTCCTCGACACCCGCCGCGCTCCGCGCGCCGCCCGTGTCCGCGTGGTCCCTCATGCCTTCACCAGCCCCTTGGTCGCATTGGCCGCGTCGCCGCCGAGCGCGAGGTAGACATCCTCCAGGCTGGGCGTGGCCAGGGTGAAATCGTCGAGCGCGGCGAACGCCGCGCCGCCCGTCACCGCGGCGACCGCGGCCCGCGCCTCGTCCGGGCCGAGCCGCAGCACCCAGCGCCGCCCCGACTCCTGGGCCGAGGGCCGCAGGGCCGCGACCTCCGGCACCTCCAGCGGGGCCCGCTCGCGCCACATCAGCTCGACCCGGACCTCGCCGGCCACCCGCTCCTTGAGCCCGGCGGGGGTGTCGCAGGCGATGACCCGGCCGCGTTCGAGGACGGCGACCCGGTCGAGGACGGTCTCGGCCTCGATCACGTTGTGGGTGACCAGGACGACCGTGGCCCCGCGCTCGGCCCGGCGGCGGTCGACGGCGGCCCAGACGGCGCGGCGGGCGACCGGGTCCATGCCGGTGGTCGGCTCGTCCAGGACCAGGACGGGCCGGTCCCCGACCAGGGCGGCGGCGAAGCAGGCGAGGCGGCGCTGCCCGCCGGAGAGCTTCTTCAGGGGCCGCCCGGCGAGCGGGGTGAGGCCCAGCTCCTCCAGGACGGCGTCGCGTTCGGCGCGGGCGTCGCGGAGGGCGAGGCCGCGCAGCCGCCCGGTGGTCTCGGCGGCCAGCGAGACCGTGAGTTCGTCGAGGGCGGTGGACTCCTGGCCCAGGTAGCCGATCAGCCGGGAGGCCCGCTCGGGGTGGCGCACGAGGTCGTGGCCCAGCACCTCGACGCTGCCGGAGTCGGGCCGCATCAGCCCGGTGAGCTGGCGGACCAGGGTGGACTTGCCGGCGCCGTTGGGGCCGAGCAGTCCGAAGATCTCCCCGCGCGCGACGTCGAGGCGGATCCCGTCGGTGGCACGGATCTCGGGGGCGGCGGGAGCGCCCCGGCGGCCGCGGACGGCTGGGTAGGTCTTCACCAGATCGCGCACCGCGCACACGGTGCCGGTGTCCCGCTGCGCCTGTGCTGTGCCCGTGCTCACGAGGTACGAGGGTACGGGGTCGCCCGTCCCGGTTCGCGCTCGGGGCCGCCCCGCGCCGCCTCCCGGCGCGGCCGGCTACTCCGCGGCCGGCACGTGCTCGGCTGCCGCGCGCACGTCGATCTCGCGCCAGAAGCCCGCCCGGATCGCGTAGCGGTCGTGCTCGTCGATCTGGTCGTCCTTGTGGGCCAGGAGTCCGAAGCGGGCGGCGTACCGGAGGAGTTCGCCGTCGATGCGGTGCGGGATGCGCGGGTACATGGTGGACAGCTTCTGGAGGTGGACGGTCTCCGGGAGGCGCTCCATCCAGCGCCGGGCGAAGACCTGGCCCACCTCGAAGGGGTCGCCGCCCACCGTGGTGATGTCCTCCTCCCGGTCCGCCCAGCGCTGCTCGGCGCTGGTGACCTGGGCGAGGGTGGGCAGGGACGCGGTCTCGGCCGGTTCGCCGAGGGGCCCGCCGCGCTCCACCCAGCCCTTGTCGGAGGACCAGCGCAGGGTCGCTCCGCCGGGCGGGGCCGGTTGCTGGCGCTCCGGGTGGGCGGCGGGAGCGCGCAGGGCGGCCAGGTCCTTGGGGGTGGGGACGCCCTTGTGGCCGGGGGCGGGCGGCGTGTCGGCGGGGGCCGGCGAGGTGGCGGGGTCGGCGTCCCCGGCGGGGGCGCCGCCGTTGCGGGCGGCGGCGGCCTGGGCCTCGGAGGCCCGTTCGGCGGAGGCGGCGAGGGCCGCCTCGGGCAGCGGCGCGGAGAGGATGGCGGCGATCTCGGGGCGCGGCACGGGCGAGGGGGCGCAGACGCCGCCGATGTCCTTGGCGCGCACGGCCTTGGTGATCCACGCGCGGTCCAGGACCCGGCGCTCGTCGGCCTCGGCGACCAGGTCCTCGGACTGGTTGTAGTCGCCGTCGGCGGCCTGGACGGCCCACAGGTGGACGGCGACCCCGTGCTCCTTGGCCGACATCAGGCCGGGCAGCAGATCGCCGTCCCCGGTGACCAGGACCACGTCGGAGCAGGCCCTGTTGCGGGCGAGTTCGGTCAGCTCGGCGTGCATCGCGGCGTCGACGCCCTTCTGCGCCCAGCGCCCGTCGCTGCGGGTCAGCGCGCCCAGTCGGACGGTCACGCGCGGCATGACGCGGAGCCGGCGGTGCTCGGGCTGCGGCACCCGGTCCGGGGCGCCGTCGAACCAGTAGATGCGCAGCAGGGGTTGCTGCGTGTCGGCCTCGGCGCGCTCGCGCAGGCCGAGGATGAGGGCCGCGTGGTCGACGGTGATGCGGGAACGGGCGGGTTCCCCGGCCAGCAGGCTCGCGGCTGCGCCCAGCAAGTAGCCGGCGTCCACCAGGACGACGCATCGGTCCACGCGTTCCACCCTCTTCCAGAATTCGGGAGCGGTTCAGCGGGCCGCTCCTCGATGACCGGGTCCGCTTACCCAGGGTTTCCTTCGAGTCTGCCCGACCGCGCGGGGCTTGACGGCCGGAACTGGATCATCGGCGTGGCGGATCGGGAGGGGAATACGGCGGGAAGGCGGAAAGGTCGGGAAAGGGCGTTCGGGGCGGTGCGTCGGGCGGGAGCGCGGGAAGCGGCCCCCGCGGAATCCACTACGTACGGCAATGATCCAACATGCGGCTTTTGCGGTGCCATGTGAGTCTGACAGCGGTCCTGGCCCCCCAGGATTCCCCACAGGAGGCGTTCACCATGGCCAAGAACAAGAACCGCAAGCAGGGCAGCCAGCACGACCGCGCGTCCGAGCGCGGCGCGGAGCAGGCGAAGTCGACGGCGTACGAGTCGCAGACCCCGTCGCAGACGCAGGCCCAGGGCAGCCCCGCCGACGTGGCGCGCAAGCACCAGCGGCGCTTCGGCCACAACTGAGGCGTGCGCCGGGGCGCGGACCGCGCGCGGTGAGGCGCGTGTCGCGCCGCTCAACCGCGAGCCCGGCGCACCCCGCGCGGTGAGGCACGTGCGACGAGTGCGACAGGGGCGCCCCCGCCGGTGCGGGACGCCCCTGTCGTACGTGTCCCCCGGCCGCGCGGCCGGGAGCGGGGGCCGTCAGCCGGCCAGGCAGGCCGGGCCGAGCAGCACCTTCAGGTCCCCGAAGAGGGCCGGGTCGGGCTTGACCCGGTGCCGGTCGAGCCGGAGCACCGTGGTCGTGCGGGGGCCCTGGAGCCGGATGCGCACCTCGGTGTCGCCGCGGTGGTGGCTCAGCACCTCCCCGAGGCGGGTCACCATGGGCGGGGTGATCTTCACGGTGGGGATGGTGAGGACGACGGGCGCGTTGGTCCCCGCGTTGGAGATGTCGGGCACCTGCATCTCCATGGCGACCAGCCGGGGCACGTCCTCGCGCTTGTCGAGGCGGCCCTTGACGAAGACGACGGTGTCCTCGACGAGCTGGGTGGAGACGAGCTGGTAGGTGGCGGGGAAGAACATGCACTCGATGGAGCCCGCCAGGTCCTCCACGGTGGCGATGGCCCAGGCGTTGCCCTGCTTGGTCATCTTGCGCTGGAGGCCGGAGATGATGCCGCCCACGGTGACGATCGCGCCGTCCGCGTGCTCCCCGCCGATGAGCTGGGAGATCGAGGCGTCGGCCTTGTCGGACAGCACGTGCTCCAGCCCGAACAGGGGGTGGTCGGAGACGTACAGGCCGAGCATCTCGCGCTCCTGGGCGAGCAGGTAGGACTTCTCCCACTCCACGTCGGAGAACTCCACGTCGAGCCCGAAGCCCGGCTCGTCGCTCTCCTCCTCGCCCATGCCGCCGAAGAGGTCGAACTGCCCCTCGGCCTCCTTGCGCTTGACCTGCACCACGTTGTCGATCATCGGTTCGTGGTGGGCGACGAGGCCCTTGCGGGTGTGCCCCATCTCGTCGAAGGCGCCGGCCTTGATCAGCGACTCGACGGTGCGCTTGTTGCAGACGATCGCCTCGACCTTGTCCAGGAAGTCGGGGAAGCTGCTGAACTTCCCCTTCGCCTTGCGGGTGCGGATGATCGAGTCGACGACGTTCTGGCCGACGTTGCGGACGGCGGTCAGGCCGAAGAGGATCACGTCGTCGCCCTGGGCGGCGAAGTTGGAGAGCGACTCGTTGACGTTGGGCGGCAGCACCTTGATGCCCATGCGGCGGCACTCGTTGAGGTAGACCGCGGACTTGTCCTTGTCGTCCTTGACCGAGGTCAGCAGGGCCGCCATGTACTCGGCCGGGTAGTTCGCCTTGAGGTACGCCGTCCAGTAGGTGACCAGCCCGTACGCGGAGGAGTGCGCCTTGTTGAACGCGTATCCGGCGAACGGCACCAGGACGTCCCACAGCGCCTTGATCGCCTCGTCGGAGAAGCCCTTCTTCTTCGCGCCCGCCTCGAAGAGGACGAAGTTCTTCGCCAGCTCCTCGGGCTTCTTCTTGCCCATCACGCGGCGCAGGATGTCGGCCTCGCCGAGCGAGTACCCGGCGACGATCTGGGCGGCCTTCTGGACCTGCTCCTGGTAGACGATCAGGCCGTAGGTGAGCCCGAGGACCTCCTTGAGGGGCTCCTCCAGCTCCGGGTGGATCGGCGTGATCTCCTGGCGGCCGTTCTTGCGCTCGGCGTAGTTCGTGTGCGAGTTCATGCCCATCGGGCCCGGCCGGTAGAGGGCCGAGACGGCGGAGATGTCCTCGAAGTTGTCGGGCTGCATCTGGCGCAGCAGGGAGCGCATCGGCCCGCCGTCGAACTGGAACACGCCGAGGGTCTCGCCCCGGCAGAGCAGTTCGTACGTCTTGGGGTCGTCCAGCGGCAGGGAGAGCATCTCCAGGTCGACGCCCTTGTTGGACTTCACCATCTTGATGGCGTCGTCCATGATCGTCAGGTTGCGCAGGCCGAGGAAGTCCATCTTCAGCAGGCCGAGCGACTCGCACTGCGGGTAGTCCCACTGCGTGATGGTGACGCCGTCGGTGTGCCGGACCCAGACCGGGGCGTGGTCGACGATGGGCTCGCTGGACATGATGACGCCGGCGGCGTGGACGCCCATCTGGCGGACCAGGCCCTCCACGCCCTTGGCGGTGTCGATGACCTTGCGGACGTCCGGCTCGTTCTCGTACATCCCCCGGATCTCGCCCGCCTCGCTGTAGCGCGGGTGCTTGGGGTCGGTGATGCCGTTGAGGTCGATGCCCTTGCCGAGGACGTCGGCGGGCATGGCCTTGGTGAGCCGGTCGCCCATGGCGTACGGGTAGCCGAGGACGCGGGCGGAGTCCTTGATCGCGTTCTTGGCCTTGATCTTGCCGTAGGTGCCGATCATGGCGACCTTGTCCGCGCCGTACTTCTCGGTCACGTACCGGATCACCTCGACGCGCCGGCGCTCGTCGAAGTCGATGTCGACGTCGGGCATGGAGACGCGCTCGGGGTTGAGGAACCGCTCGAAGATCAGCCCGTGCTCGATCGGGTCGAGGTCGGTGATGCCCATGGCGTACGCCACGATCGAGCCGGCGGCGCTGCCGCGGCCGGGGCCCACCGCGATGCCGTTGTTCTTGGCCCACATGATGAAGTCGGCGACGACCAGGAAGTACCCCGGGAACCCCATCTGGATGATGATGTCCATCTCGTACTCGACCTGCTTCTGCCGGTCGTCCGGGATGCCGCCGGGGAAGCGGCGCTCCATGCCGCGGCGGACCTCCTCCTGGAACCAGGTGACCTCCGTGAAGCCCTCGGGGATGTCGAACTTCGGCATGAGGTTCTTCGCCTCGAACATGCCGGAGGTGTCGATCTGCTGGGCGACCAGGAGGGTGTTGGCGCACCCCTCCTGCCAGGCGTCGGAGGAGTCGACGGCGTACATCTCCTCCGTCGTCTTGAGGTAGTAGCCGGTGCCGTCGAAGCGGAAGCGGTCGGGGTCGGAGAGGTTCTTGCCGGTCTGGATGCAGAGCAGGGCGTCGTGGGCGGCGGCCTCGTGGGCGTACGTGTAGTGGGAGTCGTTCGTCACGAGCGGCGGGATGTTCAGCTTCCGGCCGATCTCCAGCAGCCCGTCGCGGACCCGGCGCTCGATCTCGATGCCGTGGTCCATCAGCTCCAGGAAGTACCGGCCCTCGCCGAAGATGTCCTTGTAGTCGGAGGCCGCCTGGACCGCCTCGTCGAACTGGCCGAGCCGCAGGCGGGTCTGCACCTCGCCCGAGGGGCAGCCGGTGGAGGCGATCAGGCCCTCGGACCACTGGGAGATGGTCTCCCGGTCCATCCGCGGCCACTTCTGGAGCCAGCCCTCGGCGTACGCGTCGGAGGAGAGCCGGAAGAGGTTGTGCAGCCCGGTCTTGTTCGCCGCCCAGATCGTCTTGTGGGTGTAACCGCCGGAACCGGACACGTCGTCGCGCTTCTGGTGCGGCTGCCCCCACTGCACCTTGCGCTTGTGCTTGCGCGACTCCGGGGCGACGTACGCCTCGATGCCGATGATCGGCGTGACGCCCGCCTTCTGCGCGGAGTGGAAGAAGTCGTAGGCGCCGTGGAGGTTGCCGTGGTCGGTCATCGCGATGTGCGACATGCCCATCTCGTTGGCCGCCTCGAACATGTCCTTGAGCCGCGCGGCACCGTCCAGCAGCGAGTACTGGGTGTGGACGTGCAGGTGCGTGAAGGGCGGCTTTGTCACGGCGTCGGGCCTCCGGGAAGTCGGGCGATGACGGGCGGGGGGACAGCGTGGAAGTCTACGACGTGACGCCCTCCGCCGACGGGCGCCGACGGGCACTACCGGCTTCCGCCGAGCGTTGGAGAGGGCGGGAGACGTGTCCGCTTTGTCATGCACTCGGTCATAGACCCGTCCCATCCGCCAGATACCAGGAGGCAGCAGCACATGTCGGAGACGCAGACCGGCGCGGCGCGACGCGGGGAGCACATCCTCGCCATCTTCGACACCGCCTTCGGGGAGCTGCTGGCCGCCGATCCGGCCGCCTTCCAAGTCAAGTTCCGCAAGATGGCGGGCTCGGCCTTCGCCTTCTACCGGGGCACGGCCTGCCTCTTCTACGAGGACCTGGAGCGCGAGCGGCACGGCGGCCCGTATGTGGACGAGCGCACCGGCCGGGTCTGGATCCACGGCGACCTGCACGCGGAGAACTTCGGCACCTACATGGACGCCAACGGCCGCCTCGTCTTCAACGTCAACGACTTCGACGAGGCGTACGTCGGCCCCTTCACCTGGGACCTCAAGCGCCTGGCCGCCTCCGTGGCGCTGATCGGCTACGCCAAGGCGCTGTCGGACGAGCAGATCACCGAGCTGGTCCAGATCCTCGCCGGGGCCTACCGCCGGCGCATCCACGCGCTGGCGACCGGCGCGAAGAACGACGAGGTGCCGCCCTTCACGCTGGACACGGCGCAGGGCCCGCTGCTGGACGCGCTGCGCGTGGCCCGCTCGCGCACCCGCTTCGCGCTGCTGGACTCGATGACCCAGATCCGCGATTTCGAACGCCGGTTCGCCGACGCCGGCGGGGCGATCGACCTGGACGCCGCGACGCGCTACAAGGTGCTGGCCGCGTTCGACGGCTATCTGGAGACGCTGCCGGATTCCAGCCTGACCCGGCCCGACTCCTACCGGGTCAAGGACGTCGTGGGCCGCCGGGGCATCGGCATCGGGTCCGCCGGCCTCCCCTCGTACAACATCCTCCTGGAGGGCAACAGCGACGCCCTGGAGAACGATGTGGTGATCTACCTCAAGCAGGCGCAGACCCCGGCGGTCTCCCGGCACATCACCGACCCCGCCGTGCGGGGGTACTTCCAGCACGAGGGGCACCGCACCGTGATCTCCCAGCGCGCCCTCCAGGCGCACGCGGACCCGTGGCTGGGCTGGACCGAGCTGGACGGCGCGGGGCAGCTCGTCGCCGAGGTCTCGCCGTACGCGGTCGACCTGGACTGGTCCGACATCGACGAGATGGCCGAGATCGCGGCGGTCGTCGCCGACCTGGGCCGGGCCGCCGCCACGATGCACAGCGCGGCGGACGACGAGAGCGGCCACTCGCTGGTGCCCTTCTCCACGGAGCGGGCGATCGACGCGGCCATCGCGGCCGACGAGGAGGGCTTCGCCCCGCTCCTGGTCGACTTCGCCCACGCCTACGCGGCCAGGGCCCGCGCGGACCACCAGATCTTCGTGGACCTCTTCCGCAACGGCCGCATTCCGGGCCTCTAGGGGGTGTCCGGCGGATCGGGGCCGGACAGGCCGCGGTGTCCGGTGCGGTGCAAGGCGCTGGAATGCCCTCGCCGCGGAGCGATGCGGGCGTTTCGGCAACGCCGCGAGGCGCCGTGCCGGGCGCCGCGGACCCGGCCCTGATCCGCCGGACGCCCCCCTGGGCTCTCAGGCTCTCTTAGGAGGCGCTTACCCCGGCCCATGGCACACTTTCCGGCGATGGACATCTCAGGGACGCAGCTCAGGGCGGTGCGCGCGGCGCTCTTCACCGCGCTCGTCGTCACCCTGTCCACCGCGTCCCATGTGCTGCTCTCCCGCGTTCCGCTGCCGCTGACCGCGGTGGCCGCGCTCGCCGCCGCGGTCTTCGCGGCGGCGTACGCGCTGGCCGGACGGGAGCGCGGCTTCGGGGAGATCGCGGGCCTGCTGGTCCCGCTGGAGCTGGCCGCCGACACGCTCTTCACCACGGGCCAGCACCTCTGCTACGGGGCGGCCGGCGGCCCGGTCGCCGGTCCGCTGCGCGCGGTGGGCTTCGACGTCCTCTGCGGCGGCGAGGCCGGCGCGGGGTCGGCCCGGATCGGCCCCGTGGGCGCCCCGCTCGCCGAGGTGGCCGGGGCGGGCGACCACGCCGCGGCCCTGCTGGCCCAGCCCGGACCCGCCGTGCCGTGGCTGCTGCTCGCCGCCCACGTGGCCCTCGGGCTGCTCGCCGCGGCCTGGCTGCGACGCGGCGAGGCGGCCCTGGCCGGGCTGCTGCGCGCGGCGGCGCTGACGGCGTTCCGGCCGCTGCTGATCGCGGTCGCCGCGGTCCGCGCGGGCGCCCGCCGCACGGTCCGCCGCCCCCTCGCCGCCGGGCGTCCGCACCCGCTGCCGACCGCCCGCTTCCTCGTGCACTGCGTGGGCCGCCGAGGGCCGCCGCCGCTCACCGCGTACGCCGCTGCCTGAGCGGCGGCGCGCCCGCGGCACCACCCCTCACCCCGCACACGTGACCCACGGAGAACGATCATGAGCAAGCGCAACACCCAGGCCAGCAAGGCGGCGGCACGCGATCGGCTGCGCGCCGAGCGCGAGCGCCAGGCGAAGAAGGACCGCACCCGCAAGCAGCTCGTCGTCGCGGGGTCGGTCGTCGCCGCCCTGGCCGTCGTCGGCGGCGTCGCCTACGGCGTGACGCAGCTCAACAAGCCCGGCGCCTGGGAGACGGCCGCCGACGCCAAGAACGTCACCGCGCCGAAGAACACCTCCGGCGCCGACGGCACCACCGTCGTGATCGGCGAGCCGGGCGCCAAGAAGACCCTGGAGCTGTACGAGGACTCGCGCTGCCCGGTCTGCGCCACGTTCGAGCAGGGCGTCGGCGAGACGCTCGCCAAGGACGTCGAGGCCGGCAAGTACAAGGTCAAGTACGTCGGCGCGACCTTCATCGACAACACCGACAACGGCGAGGGCTCCAAGAACGCCCTCAGCGCGCTGGGCGCGGCGCTCGACGTCAGCCCCGAGGCGTTCCTCGACTACAAGGCCGCGCTGTACTCCGCGAAGTTCCACCCCGCCGAGAGCGACGACAAGTTCGCCGAGGACGGCTACCTGCTCGAGATCGCGGAGACGGTGGACGCCCTGAAGGGCAACGAGGCCTTCCGCAAGGCCGTCGAGGACGGCACGTACGACGCGTGGGCGATGAAGATGTCCAAGGCGTTCGACAAGAGCGGCGTCCAGGGCACGCCGACGCTGAAGATGGACGGCGAGAAGGTCACCGGCGAGGGCAGCGAGAACGCCCCGATGACGGCGGCCGAGTTCACGGCGGCCGTCGACAAGGCGCTCAAGGCGTAACGCCTCTGGGCGGTCCGCCGTCGACCGGCGGGCCGCCGGCCGGCGACGGTTTGCCGACGGGCGGGCGAACTTCCCCACTCCGCCCGCCCGTCGGCCGTACGCGCCCGTAAGGTGATGGGCCGTGACCCCTCGACACCTTCCCGCGCCCAGCCGCCGCACGGTCGTCCGTGCCGCCGCCGCGAGCGCCGCAGCCGTCCCCGTGCTCGCCACCGCCGCCTCGGCCTCCTTCGCCACCGCCCGCGCGGACCGGGCGCCCGTCTTCGCGCACGGCGTCGCCTCCGGCGACCCGCTGCCGGACGGCGTCCTGCTGTGGACGCGCGTCACCCCCTCGCCCGAGGCGGTCCCCGGCTCCGGGGTCGGGCCCGACGTGGCCGTGCGCTGGGAGGTTGCGGAGGACCGGGCGTTCGAGCGCATAACCGCCGGCGGCACGACGGTCGCCTCGGCGGCGGGCGACCACACGGTGAAGGCCGACGTCCGGGGGCTGCGCCCGGCCACCGCGTACTACTACCGCTTCGCGGTGGGCGCGGAGGGCGGCTCGGACGTCCTCTCCCCCGTCGGCCGCACCCGCACCGCGCCCGCGACCGGGGCCGACCCGGACCGGCTCCGCCTCGGCGTGGTGTCCTGCGCCAACTGGGAGGCCGGCTGGTTCTCCGCGTACCGCCATCTCGCCGCCCGGCCCGATCTGGACGCGGTCCTGCACCTGGGCGACTACCTCTACGAGTACGGCGCGGGCCAGTACCCGGCGCGGCCCGTCGTCCCGCGCCGGCACCAGCCCGCCCACGAGATCCTGAGCCTGGCCGACTACCGCACCCGGCACGGGCAGTACAAGACCGACGCCGACCTCCAGGCGCTGCACGCCGCCCACCCGGTGATCGCGATCTGGGACGACCACGAGATCGCCAACGACGCCTGGTCGGGCGGGGCGGAGAACCACACGCCGGGCACGGAGGGCGCGTGGGCGGAGCGGGTGGCGGCGGCCAAGCGGGCGTACTTCGAGTGGATGCCGGTCCGCGCCTCCACCGAGGGCACCGTCTACCGCCGGCTGCGCTTCGGCCGGCTCGCCGACCTGCACCTGCTGGACCTGCGCAGCTTCCGCTCCCGGCAGGCGTCCGTGGGCGACGGGACCGTGGACGACCCGGAGCGCACGATCACCGGGCGGGCCCAGTTGGACTGGCTGAAGGCGGGCCTGGCCGGGTCGGACGCGGCCTGGAAGCTGGTGGGCACCTCGGTGATGATCTCCCCGGTCGCCTTCGGCTCGCTCCCCGCCCACCTGCTGGAGCCGCTGGCCGGGCTGCTGGGGCTGCCCAAGGAGGGGTTGGCGGTCAACGTCGACCAGTGGGACGGCTACACCGACGACCGCGGGGAGCTGATCGCGCACCTGCGGGAGCGGGGCGTCTCCGACACGGTCTTCCTGACCGGCGACATCCACATGGCCTGGGCCAACGACGTGCCGGTGCGGGCGGCGACGTATCCGCTGTCGCCGTCGGCCGCGACGGAGTTCGTGGTCACGTCGGTGACCTCGGACAACCTCGACGACACCCTGCGGGTCGCCCCGCAGACCGTGTCCCTGGTCGCGGCGGGCGCCGTGCAGGCGGCCAACCGCCATGTGCGGTGGGTCGACATGGACTCGCACGGCTACGGGGTCCTGGACGTCACCGCGGAGCGGGCGCAGATGGACTACTACGTCATCTCCGACCGGACGCGGCCCGACGCCACCACCGCCTGGGCGCGCTCCTACCGCACCCGCCGGGGCGCCCAGCGGGTCGAGCGGGCCGACCGCCCGGTGCGCTGAGCCGCCCCCGGCCGCCGGTCCGTCAGTCCCGGAGGGTGGCCAGGAAGCCGAGCGCGACCTTCCAGGTCTGCTCGGCGGCCGCCCGGTCGTAGTCGGGCAGGTCGGGGTCGGTGAACAGGTGCCCGGCTCCGGGGTAGCGGTAGACCTCCACGTCCGCGCCGGTCCGCCGCATCTGGAGGTACCAGGCGTTCAGCCAGTCGTGGGACTCGAAGGGGTCCGGGTCCGCGACGTGCAACTGGACGGGGAGCTCGTCCACCGTCGCGGTCTCGGCGATGTCCGAGGTGCCGTGGAACAGCAGCAGCCCCCGCGCCTTCTCGTCCCCGAGGGCGAGGGTCTGCGCGGTCGCCGCGCCGAAGGAGAAGCCGGCGTAGACGAGCCCCTGGTCGGAATAGGGCGCGGCGGCCAGCACGGCACGGCGCAGCAGCTCCTCCTTGCCGACCTCCTTCTGGTGGGCCATGCCCTCCTCCACCGTGTCGAAGGTGTGCCCCTCGAACAGATCGGGCACGCGCACCTCGTGGCCGGCGGCTCTCAGCCGCGCGGCCGCCGCGTGCACGGCGGGCCGGAGCCCGCAGGTCGAGTGGAAAAGCATGATGTCCATGAGGCCCATGGTGCCATTCACGCCCCACAGCTTGGAGGACGAGGCGATGGAGAACGTGCTGCGCCCGCTGACCGTGGTCGGCGGTTCCGTGGCGGTCACCCTGCTGGTCGGCTGGCTGGTCGACCTGCTGCTGCGGAGGGCCGACAGCCGTCATCACGACACCCCGCTCTGGGGGCTGCTGCGGCGCTGCCGCCCCCCGATGCAGGTGGTGCTCATCACAGCGCTGCTGCGGGGGAGCTACCGCCAGACGGGGATCGACCTGGTGGCCTCGCACCGGACCGGGATCGGCCGGGTGCTCAGCCTGGTGCTGATCGGGGCGTCCGCGTGGCTGGTGGTGCGGATCGCGACGACGATCGTGCAGGCCAGTTACGCGCGGTACGCGACGGCGACCCGCGACCCGGCGCGGGTGCGGCGGGTCAGGACGCAGGTGACGCTGATCCAGCGGGTGGTCATAGCGATCGTGACGGTCGTCGCGCTCGCCGCGATGCTGCTGACGTTCCCCGCGATGCGCGCGGTCGGCACCTCGATGCTGGCCTCGGCCGGCGTCCTCGGCATCGTCGCGGGCGTCGCCGCCCAGTCCACCCTCGGCAACCTCTTCGCCGGGCTCCAGATCGCGTTCGGCGACATGGTCCGCATCGGCGACACCGTGGTGGTGGACGGCGAGTGGGGCACCGTCGAGGAGATCACGCTGACGTTCCTCGCGGTACGGACCTGGGACGAGCGGCGGATCACCATGCCGGTCTCCTACTTCACCAGCAGGCCGTTCGAGAACTGGTCGCGCGGCGGGGTCCAGATGACCGGGACGGTCTTCTTCCACCTGGACCACTCGGCGCCGGTGGCCGCGATGCGGGAGAAGCTGCGGGACCTCCTGGGCGACATCGCCGCGTGGGACGGCCGGGACTGGTCGCTGGCCGTCACCGACACCACGCCGTCCACGATCCAGGTGCGGGCCGTGGTCACGGCGAAGGACGCGGACGACGTGTGGACGGTGCGGTGCGCGGTGCGCGAACAGTTGATCGGCTGGCTGCGGGACCACCACCCGTACGCGCTGCCGAAGATCGCCACCTCGCCGGCCTCGCTGCCCCCCGGCGAGCAGTGGGCGGAGCTGACGGGGGCGGAGATACCGCCCGCCCGCAACGGCTTCGACGCCTTCGCCGGCGCCAAGGCCCCGCGCACCGGCCGGGGCTGAGCCGTCGGCGTACGGGAGGCGGCCGGGCCTCAGCGCAGGGAGCGGACGTCCAGGTAGCGCAGCACCCGGTCCACGACCTCCGGGTCGGACCCGGCCTCGCTCCGCGCGGACAGCACCTCGTGGCGGGCGGCCGACATCATCTCGCGCTGCACGCGGCTCACCGCCCGTAGCCGCTCGGTGCGTGCGGCGTACGTCGCGCGCCGCTCCTCGTCGACCATGTCCGGGCTGATCCGGGCCCCGATGTCGTACGCGGCGCGCTGGAGCCGCTCCAGGACGTCGTCGGGGAAGTCCTCGACCTCCTGGACCTCCTTGAGCCGCTGCTTGGCGGCCTTGGCGGCCCGGACCGCGAGCTCCCGCTCCAGCGCCCGTTCGGCCTCGGTGTCGGCGCGGACGTTCAGCTTGCGCACCAGCCAGGGCAGGGTGAGGCCCTGGAAGACCAGGGTGGCGATGATCACGCAGAACGCGATGAAGACGATCTCGTCGCGTCCGGGGAAAGGCCGCCCGTCGTCCGTCTCCAGCGGGATCGCCAGCGCCAGCGCGACCGAGGCCACACCGCGCATCCCGGACCACCACATCACGACGGTCTCCCGCCAGCCGGTGGGGATCTCCTCGCTGACGTTCCGCCGGCTGTGCAGCCGCTTGGCGAGCCAGGTGGCGGGCAGCAGCCACAGCAGCCGTACGCCGACGACGACCGCGACGACGGCGAGCCCCCAGCCGACCATCTCCCGCACGCTCCCGTCGGCGGTGCCGAACACGTTGTGCAGCTCCAGGCCGATGAGCCCGAAGGCCACGCCGGTGACCAGGGTGTCGACGATGTCCCAGAAGGAGCGGCCGGTGAGCCGGCCCAGGACGTCGTCGGCGTCGGCGGTGCGTTCGGCGAGGAAGAGCGCGGTGGTCAGCACGGCCAGCACGCCGGAGCCCATCAGCTCCTCCGCGAGGACGTAGGCGACGAAGGGCACCAGCAGGGTCAGGCCGACCTGGAGGGTGGCGTCGCCCAGCAGGTCCAGCAGCTTGAGGGTGAGCCAGCCCAGCGCGAGGCCGACCGCGACCGCGACGACCGCGGAGAGGACGAGCAGGCCGAAGGCCTCGGGGAGCGAGAAGGCGCCGCTGACGGCGGCGGCGATGGCCACGTGGTAGAGCACGATGGCGGTCACGTCGTTGAAGAGCCCCTCGCCCTCCAGGATCGACACGAGCCGGCGCGGCAGCCCCACGGACCCGGCCACGGCGGTCGCCGCGACGGGGTCGGGGGGCGCGACGAGCGCGCCGAGCGCGACGGCCGCGGCGATGGGCAGCCCCGGCACGATGGCGTTGGCGACCGCGGCGACGGCGGCCGTGGTGACGAAGACCAGGGCCACGGCCAGCAGGAAGATCGGGCGCTTGTTGGCGGCGAACTGCCGCCAGGAGGTGCGCTGGACGGTGGCGTAGAGCAGGGGCGGGAGCAGCGCGGGAAGGATGATCTCGGGCGGGATGTCCACGTTCGGCACGAAGGGCATGAACGCCATCGCGATGCCGGCCACGGTCATCAGCACCGGCGCGGGCAGGCCCAGCCGCGCGCCGAGCGGCACCGTGACCAGGGCTCCGAGCAGCAGCAGGAGCAGCAGCGTGAGTTGATCCACCAGGGCGCCTTCCGGAGCGTACGGGTCCGGGGCGCTGCCCCGGAACGTGCGGGGTCCGCGCCGCCCCCGGCCGCCGGGGCGGTCAGGCGCGCGGGCCGTTCTCCGTTCGGCCGGGTCGGCCGCCGAACAGGGCTTCCACCCTGCCACGCGCGGTGCGCGTCTCCACCCCTACCCCCCTATAACGGGCGGTCAGGCGGGGCGGAGGTCCCGCCGCATCGCCCGGTGCGCGATGCCGGCGTCGGGGAACTCGGGGCCGTACGCGACGTATCCGAGCCGCTCGTAGAAGCCGAGGGCGTGCGTCTGGGCGTGCAGGTCGACGGCGGTCAGGCCGAGCCCGCGCGCCTCGTCCTCGATGGCCCGCACCAGGGCCGCGCCGACCCCGAGCCCGCGGGCCTCGCGGGCGACCGCGAGGCGGCCGAGCGAGCCGACGGCCGGGTCGCCGCCCGCCTTCCCGGCCGCGTCCGCGCCGTGCAGCAGCCGTCCCGTGCCGAGCGCCGTGCCGTCCGCCGCGACGGCGAGCACGTGCACCGCGGTCGCGTCGCGGGCGTCGTACTCGATCTCCTCGGGCACGCGCTGCTCGCCGACGAAGACGTCCCTGCGGACCTGGAAGCAGGCCTGGAGGTCGCTCTCCTCGACGGCTCTGCGCGTGGCGTACGGGAGGGGCGCGGGGGTCACTGGCTCTCCGCGGAGATGGTGTCCAGGGCCTTCTGGAGGTCCGCGGGGTAGCCGCTGGAGAACTCCACCCAGCCGCCGTCGTTCGGGTGCTCGAACCCCAGCCGCACGGCGTGCAGCCACTGCCGGGTCAGGCCGAGCCGCTTGGCCAGCGTCGGGTCCGCGCCGTACGTCAGGTCGCCGACGCAGGGGTGGCGGTGGGCGGACATGTGGACCCGGATCTGGTGGGTCCGGCCGGTCTCCAGCTTGATGTCCAGGAGGCTGGCGGCGCGGTAGGCCTCGATGAGGTCGTAGTGGGTCACCGACGGCTTGCCCTCGGCGGTGACCGCCCACTTGTAGTCGTGGTTGGGGTGGCGCCCGATGGGGGCGTCGATGGTGCCGCTCATGGGGTCCGGGTGGCCCTGGACGAGGGCGTGGTACTTCTTCTCGACGACCCGGTCGCGGAACTGGGCCTTGAGCAGGGTGTAGGCGCGCTCGGACTTGGCGACGACCATCAGGCCGGAGGTGCCGACGTCGAGGCGGTGCACGATGCCCTGGCGCTCGGCGGCGCCGGACGTCGAGATCCGGTATCCGGCGGCGGCGAGGCCGCCGATGACGGTGGTGCCGGTCCAGCCGGGGCTGGGGTGGGCGGCGACGCCGACCGGCTTCACGATGACGACGATGTCCTCGTCGTCGTGGACGATCTCCATGCCCTCCACGGGCTCGGCGACGACCTGGACGGGAGGGGCCGCCTGCGGCATCTCCACCTCCAGCCAGGCGCCCCCGTGGACCCGCTCGGACTTCCCGGCCACCGCACCGTCCACCTGGACCTTCCCGGCGGCGGCCAGCTCCGCGGCCTTGGTGCGGGAGAAACCGAACATGCGGGAGATGGCGGCGTCGACACGCTCGCCTTCCAGGCCGTCCGGTACGGGCAGGGTGCGGATCTCGGGGTGCGTACTCACCTGGTCGAGTATGCCTTGCGCCCGCTAGTCCTTGTGCACGGTGCCGTCGGGGTCCAGGCCCCTGAAGGAGAGGATCACGATGAGGACGCCGCCGCACACGATCGCGGAGTCGGCGAGGTTGAAGACGGCGAAGTGCTTGGGGGCGATGAAGTCCACCACCGCGCCCTCGAACACGCCGGGGGCCCGGAACAGGCGGTCGGTGAGGTTGCCGAGCGCCCCGCCCAGCAGCAGGCCCAGGGCGACGGCCCACGGCAGGCTGTAGAGCTTGCGGGCGAGCCGGACGATGACCACGATCACCCCGGCGGCGATGACGGTGAAGATCACCGTGAACGCCTCGCCGAACCCGAACGCGGCGCCCGCGTTCCGGATCGCGCGGAACTGCAGCCAGTCGCCGACCACGTCGATCGGCGGCTGGTGCTCCAGCTTCGCCACCACGATCATCTTGGTGGCCAGGTCCAGCAGGTAGGCCACCACGGCGACGCTCACGAGCGCGAGGATCTTCCGCTCGCCCCGGCCTCCGCCGGCGGCCGTGCCGCCGCTCTCGCCCGTCCCCTCGGCCTCGGGAATGTCCGGCGTACCGATGATGCGCTCCGCCTCTGCCACGTGAGTCCCTCAACCTAGGTGCCGACTGAGGACGAGGGTACGACACACCTGTGCGGTTCAGCCGCGCCGCTCCTGCTTCTGCTTGTCCTCCACGCACAGGGTGGCGCGCGGGAACGCCTGCATCCGCGCCTTGCCGATCGGCTTGCCGCAGACCTCGCAGAGCCCGTACGTGCCCGCCTCCAGCCGGGCCAGCGCCCGCTCGGTCTGCTCCAGCGTCTCCTGTGCGTGGGCGGCCAGCGACAGCTCGTGCTCGCGGGTGATGTTCTTGGTGCCGGTGTCGGCCTCGTCGTCGCCCGCCCCGTCGCCGGAGTCGCGCATGAGCCCCGCGAGCGCCGCGCCCGAGGCCTCCAGCTCGCTGCGCAGTCGCAGCGTCTCGCCGGTCAGGAGCGTCCGCGCCTCGGTGACCTCCTCGGGCGTCCAGGGGTCCTCCCCCGGTCGCACCGCCAGCTCGTCGGGGGCGGCGGTGCGGGCCGGCGGCACCGGGACCGTCGGCGCGCCCGCTGCGGGACGACTCGCGCTCTTCTTGGCTACCACCCTGTGGGCTCCCGTCTGCTCGGCGGCCTCGACCGCCTCCGTGGCCGCCGTCGCGGCCGGTTCCGACGCCTTGCCGGCCGCGCTCTTCCTCGCCGCCGTCTTCTTCGCGGCGGTCTTCTTCGCCGCCGTCTTCTTCGCGGCGGTCTTCTTCGCCGCCGTCTTCCTGGCGGCCTTCTTGGCGACCGCCTTCTTGGCGACCGCCTTCTTGGCGACCGCCTTCTCGCCGGCCGCCTTCGCCGTGGCCGCCGCGGGTTCGGCGGCCCGGTCGGCCGGTGGCTCGTGGGCGCCGTCCTGCTCGGCCGCGGTCTCCCGCGCCGTCTTCTTCGCCACCATGGCCGCGGCCCCTTCACATATTGTGATCTTGCACGCGAATCGTGCTGGGACGATAAATCGACCCCAGCTCCGCGGCAACGGGGCACGCCGCCGTTTCGCCCCTCCCCGTGACCGGCCCCGGCGCGCCTGCATCCGTTGTTCCCAGCTCCCCGCCGGGTAATCCGGCCCGCGCGCCCCGCCGGGAAGTCCGCGCACCCCGACTGGCCATTCGGGTCACGCCGCACCCCGCCGGTAAACCGGTCGGCCGTCGCCCGTACGGGCCCGTACACTGGGCCCAGCGAAAGGCATGGACGGGACGAGTAGCGCCGTACGCAGCCAGCAGCGATCCGGGGACGGTGGGAGCCCGGAGGCGAGCGCGTCGCGAAGATCACCCCGGAGCCGCCGGAAGAACACCCTGGACCTCGGGTCACGCCCGCGGGCACAGGGCCACTAGACCCGGCATCGCGACCCCAATGAGGGGGCCACGGGCGCGCCCGGCGGCCAAGGAGGGTGGTACCGCGGGAGCCGTCGGCTCTCGTCCCTCCGACGGAAGCGAGAAGACGTCCGCCGGAGGAAGCCGCCATGACATCGCCGCAGTACCGCCAGGTACCCGCCCAGGTCGACCTGCCCGCGCTGGAGCACGCCGTGCTCGACTTCTGGCGCGAGAACAAGACCTTCGCCCGCAGCCTCGAACAGTCCGAGGGCCGCCCCGAGTGGGTCTTCTACGAGGGCCCGCCCACCGCCAACGGGATGCCGGGCGCCCACCACATCGAGGCCCGCGTCTTCAAGGACGTCTTCCCCCGCTTCCGCACCATGCAGGGCTACCACGTCGGCCGCAAGGCCGGCTGGGACTGCCACGGCCTGCCGGTCGAGCTGGCGGTCGAGAAGGAGCTGGGCTTCAGCGGCAAGCAGGACATCGAGGCGTACGGCATCGCCGCGTTCAACGACAAGTGCCGCGAGTCCGTGACCCGGCACACCGACGCCTTCGCCGAGCTGACGACCCGCATGGGCTACTGGGTCGACCTGGACGACGCCTACCGCACGATGGACCCGGAGTACGTCGACTCCGTCTGGTGGTCGCTCCAGCAGATCTTCGCCAAGGACCTGCTGGTCCAGGACCACCGGGTCGCCCCCTGGTGCCCCCGCTGCGGCACCGGCCTGTCCGACCACGAGCTGGCGCAGGGGTACGAGACGGTCGTCGACCCCTCGGTCTTCGTCCGCTTCCCGCTCACCTCCGGCCCGCTGGCCGGCGAGGCGGCGCTCCTGGTCTGGACGACGACCCCCTGGACGCTCGTCTCCAACACGGCGGTCGCCGCGCACCCCGAGGTCCGCTACGTCGTCGCGACGGACGGCACGGAGAAGCTCGTCGTCGCCGAGCCGCTGCTGGAGAAGGCGCTGGGCGAGGGCTGGGAGGCCACCGGCCGTTCGTTCACCGGCGCCGAGATGGAGCGCTGGACCTACGAGCGCCCCTTCGCCCTCGTCGACTTCCCGGCCGAGGCCCACTACGTCGTCAACGCCGAGTACGTCACCACCGAGGACGGTACGGGCCTGGTCCACCAGTCCCCCGCGTTCGGCGCCGACGACCTCGCGGTCTGCCGCTCCTACGGCCTGCCCGTCGTCAACCCGGTCCGTCCCGACGGCACCTTCGAGGAGGACCTGCCGCTGGTCGGCGGCGTCTTCTTCAAGAAGGCCGACGAGGCGCTCACCGCCGACCTGGACGCGCGCGGCAGGCTCTTCCGCCACGTCCCGTACGAGCACAGCTACCCGCACTGCTGGCGCTGCCACACCGCGCTGCTCTACTACGCGCAGCCGTCCTGGTACATCCGCACGACCGCGGTCAAGGACCGGCTCCTGGCGGAGAACGAGAAGACCAACTGGTTCCCCGACTCGGTCAAGCACGGCCGCTTCGGCGACTGGCTGGAGAACAACGTCGACTGGGCGCTCTCCCGCAACCGCTACTGGGGCACCCCGCTGCCGATCTGGCGCTGCGAGGACGGCCACCTCACGTGCGTGGGCTCGCGCGCCGAGCTGACGGAGCTGACGGGCGCCGACCAGTCCTCGCTCGACCCCCACCGCCCGTTCATCGACGCGATCACGTTCACCTGCACGCACGAGAACTGCCAGTTGGAGGCGTACCGCGTCCCGGAGGTCATCGACGCCTGGTACGACTCGGGCTCGATGCCGTTCGCGCAGTGGGGCTACCCGTACAAGAACAAGGAAATCTTCGAGAGCCGCTACCCGGCGCAGTTCATCTCGGAGGCCATCGACCAGACCCGCGGCTGGTTCTACACGCTGATGGCCGTCGGCACCCTGGTCTTCGACGAGTCGCCCTACGAGAACGTGGTCTGCCTCGGCCACATCCTCGCCGAGGACGGCCGCAAGATGTCCAAGCACCTGGGCAACATCCTCCAGCCCATCCCGCTGATGGACCAGCACGGCGCGGACGCGGTGCGGTGGTTCATGGCGGCGGGCGGCTCCCCGTGGGCGGCGCGGCGCGTGGGCCACGGCACGATCCAGGAGGTCGTCCGCAAGACGCTCCTCACCTACTGGAACACGGTCGCCTTCCAGGCCCTGTACGCGCGCACGTCGGGCTGGGCCCCCTCGGCGGCCGACCCGGCCCCGGCGGACCGCACGGTGCTGGACCGCTGGCTGCTCGGTGAACTCAACGCACTGGTCGAGCAGATGACGCAGGCGATGGAGGGGTACGACACCCAACGCGCCGGCAAGCTGCTCTCGGCGTTCGTCGACGACCTCTCCAACTGGTACGTCCGCCGCTCGCGCCGCCGCTTCTGGCAGGGCGACAAGGCGGCGCTGCGCACGCTGCACGAGGTCGTCGAGACGGTCACCCGGCTGATGGCCCCGCTCACCCCGTTCATCACCGAGCGGGTCTGGCAGGACCTGGTCGTCCCGGTCACCCCGGACGCCCCGGAGTCGGTGCACCTGTCCTCCTGGCCGCAGGCGGACCCGGCCGCGGTCGACCCGGTCCTCTCCTCCCAGATGGCCCTGGTGCGCCGCCTGGTGGAGCTGGGCCGGGCCACCCGCGCCGAGTCGGGCGTCAAGACCCGTCAGCCGCTGTCCCGCGCCCTGGTCGCGGCGTCCGGCTTCGAGGCGCTCTCGGCCGAGCTGCGGGCGCAGATCACCGAGGAGCTGAACGTCTCGTCGCTGGCCTCGCTCTCCGAGGTGGGGGGCTCGCTGGTCGACACCACGGCGAAGGCCAACTTCCGGGCCCTGGGCAAGCGGTTCGGCAAGGGCGTGCAGGCGGTGGCCAAGGCCGTCGCGGAGGCCGACGCGGCCGCGCTCTCCCTCGCGCTGCGCGCGGGCACGGCGTCGGTCGAGGTGGACGGCGAGACGGTGACCCTCGCCCCGGACGAGGTCATCGTCACCGAGACCCCGCGCGAGGGCTGGTCGGTGGCCTCGGACTCGGGCGCGACGGTCGCGCTGGACCTGGAGATCACCCCGGAGCTGCGCCGCGCCGGCCTGGCCCGCGACGCGATCCGCTTGATCCAGGAGGCCCGCAAGAACAGCGGCCTGGACGTCGCGGACCGCATCGCCGTCCGCTGGACCTCGGCGTCCCCGGCCACGGCGGAGGCCCTGACCGAGCACGCGCCGCTGATCGCGGACGAGGTGCTGGCGCTGGACTACGCGCAGGGCGAGGCGGACGAGTCGTACGGCACGGCGTTCGAGGACGAGGGCCTGTCCCTGACGTTCCGCCTGCGCAAGCAGGACGCGTAGCCGGCAGGACCGCCGAGGGGGGGGGGGGGGGGGGGGGGGGGGGGGGGGGGGGGGGGGGGGGGGCGGGTGGGGGGGGGGTGGGGGGGGGGAGGGCGGTGGGAGCAGGG